>JAGPDB010000051.1 GCA_018057765.1 Acidimicrobiia bacterium | reverse complement strand
CGCGGCTACTTACAATTAAGTCAAAATGTAACTGATGCCGGTCCGTCAGTTGCCATCAACTATAATCCTGGGGCAAATCGCTATATGCGCATCCAATGGAAGCATTTTGGACATAGAAACGGTAATTATTTTAGTGCAGGCTTGAGTATTGTAGAGTTTACCCACGGTTTACAAATTTTGCGTTATGGGATGTGGTACTATGATTTCAACAACCCGCCGAATGACATTCCTTGTTATGGTTGGTGTATGAATAAAGACGGTTACTCTGATTCTTTCATTTATAGTCGAATTCCAAACACAAATCTATCACCCACTCAAAGCTTCGACACATGGTTAAATGCAGAAGTCGTCATTGATTTTGAAGCTGGAACAATAGCGCCTAAGTTAAATGGAACCACCTATGCAAGCGAATCCATTCGCACTGATTGGGGTAACAAGATCGGAATCCAATTTTCACCCTATGGCTGGAATACGGGTCACTATCTTCGTATTGATGACTTATCTATTCAAAGTCAGAACACGGCGTTTCCGTGATTGGGATGATTTGTGGGTAATGATGATTTTCCGTAACAAAAATAAATTCTACAAAAACGAAATCATAATAATCACATGAATCACAAAAATCATAGTTTAGACAATGTAGTATTAAAAATTTTTAGGAGAAAACAGTGAGAGAAAAGCAAAATAGAGATAGCCGAGGAGCTATTTTAATAATAGGAATTGCAGTGCTAGCGTTATGCGCAAGCAGTTGTAGTTCATTTAAACCTGCGAAAAAGGAAACTATTCCAGTGCGCATAAGTGGGGGTAACCAATGAAACACTATTTTTTATTTCAACTTAAAATAGTAATATTGCTTTGTATTGCAATCAATTGCCGGAAAATACATGTTCGGGTGGACGATTATGAAAGCAATATGGGTGGAAAGAATGCAGTCATTTCTATTCAGAAATTTCCCGTTGCGATTGAAAACGATACAATTACTGGGATACAAAAAGAAGGGACTACGACAGCGGTTATTTTTAAAGATGAAGCGAACAAATTAGTTACGAATTATAGTAATGTGAACAACTTCATAATGTATCATATTGAAGAAGGAGAACATAAAAAAGATTTTAAATATCTAAGCATCGCAAGACAATTTCATTTTTTCAATAGAGTTCTCTTTTTTCAAAAAATTTTAGCAACTCCTTTTACACTGGGGTATGTATGGCTTTTTCCCCATGATGAATATTCGGACAAGCTACTTGTTTATAATAAAGATCATGCGGACGTACCTGGATATGTAACCCTTGACTTTTTTGATAGTCGGTACAGTCGTGATTATTCCATAATGATTACGATTATAAACCAAGGAGATATGCCTATCACAGATGAATTTAGCGTTGTAGATGTGCTACCAAATTTTTTAGAATTTGAATCCGTTGAATTTAATTCCGATGGCGGCATAAGTGAAGTTGCATACGACTTACACCAAAACGAAAACTCTCAGGTTATTCCATTCAAAATAAGACCAACTAGCCGCGGATTAAAATCTGGGGAATATATCCAGCTCAAAATCCACTTCAAACCTAATCTTCAAAAGTTTAAAGTCGATAAATACAATCTGAATCTTACAACTTTATCAAGTCCCGCCAAAGATCAAAATGTATTAGTAGAGGATAATACTGATTCGTCGAAAGATGCCAAGTCTATTAATGAAGAACCCAAGCCAGATTTGCAAAAAAAATCCAAAGACAATAAAGTTTCGCTTAAAAAAACGAAGCTAGATAAGAGTAAGAAGAAATAAAATGTCTGAACTGTGATGGATTCGACAAGCTTGGTTGGTGAGCAGCAGTTTCCAAGCTTGCGTGTCGAACCACACCACAAGTTTGTGTGATTGGGATGATTGATGGGTAACAATGATTTGTCGGTGTACAAATATATCTACCAAGGTCAAAATCATAGTAATCACATGAATCATACGAATCATAGTTTAGACAATGTAGTAATAAAAAATATTTTAGGAGAAAATAAAATGAAAGAATTTTTACAAAAGTTGATTTATTGTAACCGCATTTATGCATCGATTTTCTTGATTTCACTTAGTATAAAAAGTTGCACAACTGTAACAGCACCTGGCTCGAGTGTATATAAAAGAGATGTCTATCTAAAAGGATATGAAGAAACAAAGGCAGATGGATTAGTAAAATTGAAATTCAAAATGGTAACTACCCCACCTGATGTTCCCAAAAAACATAATACAGAAAGTAGTATGTCAAAGGAACAGTTGCATAAAATTCTAGAAAAATATCAACCATCTGGTAGTTTTAATGGTAAAACTGCTTACGTATATATAGCTGAAAAGAAATATGAGTTTAATACAACGAATTTCAAAATCGAAATTACTGAATCTAAAAAGAATGAAATAGGCGAGGAATTCAAGCAATCACTATTAAAGACAAATTATTTTCAATCTATTCAAACTAACTTGGATACAGATGGAAAGAAAATAGATGAGGTTTCAGGTGAATTTGATTTTTATTTCGAATTGATAAAATCTTCCGACTTAGGCGATGCCGCATTTGGTGGCGGAGATAATGATTTAGTTAAAATTCTCTTCAGTGCCCTTGCAACAATTTTTCCTTACGTGAGTTCTGAGGATAATGCTTATTATACCAATTCTATAAAGTCATTGCGTAAAATCACAGGTTGAAATTATGAAAGATGGTTTTTCAATATAAAATTTGATTGCTCTACAAATTCGATTGAGAAGTTCTTCTGGCGAATTTGCAATG
>JAGPDB010000050.1 GCA_018057765.1 Acidimicrobiia bacterium | reverse complement strand
CGTAAGTTTATGGTAAGGTGCGTTAAGCAAGACAGGTGAAGCAGGCTGGCGCATAACAAACGCATATCAAGGTGGGTTTAAGTTTGCAGTTTAGTTTTTCAAATCACATTTTGTGTCGTGGGACAGTGACGCTCTTCGACCCCCCTAAGTTGTTGTTAGTGCTCAAATTCAGTTATTGTTGCGTTATACACAATGCTGCACGACAGTGACTCCAACCCAAATGGCACATCTCGATTGACAGTATTTATCTCCCGACAAAAGAATTTCATGAAAACTTCGTGAGATTTTGATACCCCGAGCGAATAATAGGGAGTATTTAAATATTCGAAAGCATGGAACAAATCAAAACAACGAGGCTAAACAGGGCAATTCAATTATTAATTCGCGAAAACGCGATGGCTGCGGATACCGTACAGTCATGGATAGAAAAATGTAATTTTAATTAGGTGACCGATATCATAATGGACGTGAAATTACAGGCTGATTTTTTAAAGACCATTGAGGAAAACAAGGGGATTATTTACAAAATAGCCAGATCATACTGCAAAGACCCTGACGATAAACAAGATCTAATTCAGGAGATCTTATTCCAGCTTTGGAAGTCTTTTGACAAGTTTGATAGTTCGTATAAGTTTTCAACATGGATGTATCGTATTACTCTGAACGTTTCAATCTCATTCTATAGAAAGGAAACACTGAGGCGGCAAATCAATCAACCATTGCCAGAGAGTGTACTTTACCTGAAAGAAGATAATACTACACTAGACTTGAATAATGAATTAGATCAATTACATCAGTTTATTCAAGAGCTTAAAGAATTAGATCGGGCAATTATTATTCTATATCTGGAAGGGAACAACCAACAGGATATAGGAGAAATACTTGGATTAACCGTAACCAATGTATCGACCAAAGTTTCGAGAATAAAAGAACTATTGAAACAAAAATTTTTATCCTTAAAAAATTAAGCAAATGCAAGACACAGAACTTATTAATCTTTGGAAATCATACGATAAAAAGTTAGACGAAAACTTATTGTTTAGCAAGAAGAACGCTGAGCAGATCACAGAACTCAAGGTTCGGTCACTGCTAGCATCCATGAGACCTCTGAAAGTATTTACTATTATCATAGGTATAGTATGGGTTAGTTTTGTTGACCTCTTGATTATCAATTTGTTTTTGGTGGCAAATCCGTTTTTTCTAATCTCAGCAATTATCCAAGTGCTATTGACTAAATTGGCAATTGGAATTTATCTCTACCAATTAATTCTTATTCATCAGGCAGATATCAGTGAGTCTATAATTGAAACACAAGAAAAATTGGCGCGATTAAAATCATCAACTCTATGGGTTGCTCGTTTTCTCTTTTTGCAGTTACCCGTCTGGACTACTTTTTACTTAAATGAAAGCATGCTTGAGAATGGAAATATTTTCTTGTATGCTCTTCAGCTATCAGTTACATTATCGTTGACCTTCATGGCTGTTTGGCTATTTCGTAATATCAAGTACGGTAACAGAGACAGAAAATGGTTTAAATATTTATTCAGTGGATCAGAATGGACTCCGATTATAAAGTCGTTGGAATTTACAAATGATCTTAAGGCCTTTAGAAATGAAACTCACTAACTTCTAGAGGAGAAACCATGCTAAAAGCCATAATCCTTTTTATCACTTGCTCGCTGAATTTTCCTGTCTTTGCACAAGATTTAATAATTTCCAACAAGCAGAATCTAGCAATGCCTGACATAAACCAAATAACTGATAGAGTCCTTGAGACAGAAAGCATTCACATCAAGTCAAGATTAAGCCTTTCAATGTATTTAGTAGGCATCGGAACTCTTAAAGTAAATTATGTAGTTCCGGGATTGCGGTCTTGTACACGTTTCAAACAATCTGAAAATATTATACTCTTCATTAATAATAAATCAGACTCAATGACACTCTTAAAGAAAATTGATATATTCAAACTCAAGCAGGACAATAAGAGACTTTATCGTTTTACAGAGTTTAAAAAATGGACAACATTTACTGGCAATACATATGCTGAGAATGACTCTGTTGTCTTTACGATAAACAAAAGAAACAACAATCTATACTCAATTGAGTTTCAAACCAATTTGAGCGCTGGAGAATATGCTATTAGACTTCCTGGCTATACAAACTCCTTAAAACTATTTGGAATCGACTGAATTGAACAATATCTAATGAAAACCACACGAATGCCGGTGCCGTACATGCCAACACACGTCCAAAGCACTGGCATCTGTGTGGTAGGTAACGGTGGACTCCGGCACTGTGTATAACAAAAAAGTTTATTCAATGCGGGGGTTTATAAATGATAATACGGGTTGAACCACTAAAAATAAATATCTTGCAATCAACACCATCAATTGAAAGTACGTGTTTCAAAAATCACGTACCCCATTTATATTTGCCATTCCCGAAGTATTTATAACCTCAAAACTTAATCTCTTGAATAAACTAATTTATATCCTGCTATCATTTATTGTACTCTGTTCTTGTTCTAAAGAAGATATTACCATACCCGACAACCCTGCAGGCAATACCGACACGACTATGGTTAACGTTAGTTATGGAGATCATCAAATGCAGAAATATGATATTTATTTACCCGCAGGTCGAGACAGTACTACGCCTGTTCTTTTAATGATACACGGTGGAGCCTGGAAGGGAGGACAAAAAGAAGAGTTTAATTATTATGTTAGCTTAATCAAAAAAAACTGGAGTAATGTTGCTATCGTGAATATGAACTACCGCCTGGCAAGTAATACCAATAACATTCATCACACTGAAATAATGGACGATATCAATAAGGCGATTGGAAATGTTTTAGATAACCTGGGCGATTATCATATCTCATCAAAAATGGGCATTATAGGAGCCAGTGCTGGTGGTCAACTAGCCATGATTTATGCCTATAAATACAACGACCATAATAACATTAATTGTGTTGCCAGCCTTTTTGGTCCTACTATCATTAACGATTGGGCCTGGTATAGTAGTACGAACATCTGGTTAGGAGGAAAGGTTGGAGATATTTTAACGGAATATGTAGGGCAAGCCTGGGATGGTGACGTATATGAAAGTATCAGTCCCTATTGGAATATCTCTTCCACTAGCCAACCAACAATACTATTTCATGGAAATATAGACCCTATAGTTCCTGTCTATCAAAGTCAATGGATGAATGGAAAATTGAATACGTTAAACGTAACCCATGAATACCATGAGTATTTTGCGCTTCATGGTTTTGATAATACTCAATCAGAAGATGTAATTAAAAAATTGGTAAGCTTTTTTAGTAAGCATATAAAATAATAAAAAAACTATCCCACCCTTGCCGATGTTCTTCACCAGCAAATTCGATTGAGTCTTTCTTGTTGAGGAAGACCCCTAACTAGAGCAGGAGAGCAGAGGAGTTTATGCACCTTGGGCTTCACGCGATATTAGAAATATCAACAATTGCATATATTCGGATATTACCTGCAACCGTTGGACAAGAATCTAAAATAAATGATCTCTAATTTTGTA
>JAGPDB010000049.1 GCA_018057765.1 Acidimicrobiia bacterium | reverse complement strand
TCCGGATCGGAGTTGATATTCAAATACTTTTTACAACCCGCAAATGACATTAGCAGGAAGCTAAAAAGAATTGTTTTTATAAATATATTTTTCATTTTCATTTGTTTTAAGATTAGAACTGTGCTTTAATACCAAAATTGATTCCTCTTGGGTTTGGAATAGCTCCGTAATCGATTCCTGAACCACCAAATCCACGGGAATTAGAAGAGTTCAATGCATTTACATTTGGATCCATTCCTGAGTAATTTGTTATGATGAACAAATCAGTTCCTGTTACAAAAATAGATGCACTTCTTACAATTTTCTGTCTTTTGATGAACTTGTCTGGCAATCTGTAACCAATGGTTATATCTCTCATTCTTAACCAATTTACATTTTCAATGAAATCGCCTTCTGCAAATGCTCCATCATAATAATCATTTCTGTAATAAGGCACAATTGTAATGTTGTTTTTAGTAGGGGTTGCTGTGTTTTGTAATCCGTCTGCCAACACACCATCAACTATTCTTGGTTGAAGCCTATCTAAGGTTTTAGTACTAGTGCCAGTCAATACCATCATTGCTTCATTTCCGTTAAATACAGCGCCACCTTTTCTAAGATCAAGGTTAAATGCTACACTTAGATTTCTAAAGAAGGTAAAGCTATTAATTATACCAATTTTGAAATCGGGTGTTCTGTCGCCAATATTTGTATATGCAGTGCTGTTAATTGGTAAGCCTGTAGTAGGAGATATTAAAAGTTGACCAGCATCATTACGCTGGAAAGCAAAGCCTACTAAGTTTGCGATAGAGGTACCCACTGCAACTTCGGAACGTACAGCACCAAATACCCATGTATCAGAATCATAGTAAAGTGGTAAATCAGCAGGCATTTTTTTAACAATACCTCTGTTCTTGTCAAAGTTTACTGTTATATCCCAATCAAAGTTGTCTTTTCTAACTGGAGTACCTTTTAGCTGAATTTCAATACCTTTATTTTCAAGTTCTCCACCGTTAATGTATTTCAAAACTCCACCAGTACCATAACTCAATCTATTGCTTACAATTTGATCTTTTGTATTGATGATGTAATAAGCTAAGTCAATGCTAAGTCTTCTTTTTAGGAATTGAAACTCGCCACCCACTTCAAAGTTTCTTGAATATTCAGGTTTCAAATCTTTATTACTTGCAAATACATCTAATGCAAATCCACCACCAGTTGTAGTTACCGTTGTAAACTGTGGATCAATTCTATAAGCTACAGAAGGTCCTTTTCCGGTCGTTGCATAAGATGCTCTAAGTTTTCCATAAGAAAGCCATTTCATTTCTTTAAAAGCTTTCAAATCAGAAAATATAAAGCTTGCAGACGCACTTCCATAATTGTAGAAGGGCTGTGTGTTATAAAACTTTGATGTAAGTGTGGAAACACCTTCACGGATACCAGAAAGTGTTATGTATAAAATATTATTATACCCTAAAGTATAATTTGCAAAAGCTCTGATTTTCCTTATCTCAGTTCTTACAAGTTTTGCAGACTGAGTTAAAGGAGCTGTATTGTTAATGGAAATAAAATCAGGTTCAAAAAATTGTTCTCCACGTTGTGAATTCACATTTCTTTTGCTACTCTCAATATAGAACGAAGTGCTAAGTGTATTTACAAACTTTTTAGCAAATGTTTTCTTGAAAGTGGCTCTTGCCACACCATTAAGGTTGTTATAGTTCTGCTCATATGTAGAAAGAAATCCTTTTGTTGCAAATCCATATCTTGATTGAGGGTGTGTCATATAAAATCCTTCGGTAACATAATGATCTATACCAATAATCGTTGTAAGGTTCAACCATTTTACAGGGTCTGCACTAAAGTTCACATTACCTGTTAAACGCTGTGTTTCATCATTGCTTTTATTTTTATTAACATCCCAATAGGGGTTATCAAACTCAGCAGCAAGGTCTGTTCCACTTTTAATAACTTTTCTTGTTCCATCAGCATTTTGATAATTAGAAGCATCAATATCCCGAGGATAAGTAATCAGGTTGTTATAATATGTACCAGCACCTTTGGGAACTTTATCATTATTAGAAGAGATATAAGACCAACTGGAAGACATCGTCATTTTTTCACCCAATTTAGTTTGTGCAGATAAACGGAAGGTCATCCTTTTAAGCCCAGTATTCTGAACTACACCTTTTGAATTAAGGTAACTGACAGAAAAACGATAGCTGGCATCTTTATTTCCTGCATCAATAGCCAAATTATGATTTTGAGAAAAGCTATTCTGAAAGAAATTACCTAAGTTATCAAATTGAGGTGCATTCTCGGCATATTCTGGACCAAAATAACGGAACCCATAAGTGGCGGAATATGCTTCTGGGTTATAAATGCCATTTATTCCTCTTGCAAACTGTGTTTGAATTTGAGGGAAGCGATAAACCTCATCTGTTCTGAAAGAATTATCATAGCTAATTCTTGCTTTGCCAGAAACTCCTTTTTTAGTGGTAATGATTATTGCTCCTGATGCTCCGTCTGAACCATAAAGTGCTGCGGCTTCAGGTCCTTTTAAGATAACAACCTGCTCTATGTCTTCAGGATTAATGTCAGCAATACGATTAGTGTAGTCACTGTTTCTGTTCGCAAAGCCAACAGCGTTTGTGTTACTTGCCGCAATAAGATCTTCTTGATTCATTGAACCGTTATCTAATGGCACACCATCTACAACAAATAATGGTTGGTTATTACCGCCTATTGATGTAGCTCCACGCAACATAATTGTAGCACTTGCACCTGGCAATCCAGATGTTGATGTTACTGTTAAACCTGGAACACGGCCTGCAAGAGAATTTAAAAAGTTGTCTCTTCTTGTTGAAGAAAGTTCTTCACCAGACACCGTTGGTGTTTGGTAGGCAAGTTCTCTTTTGTTTCTTTTTTGACCATAGCCTGTTACAACAACATTTTCAAGTTCGTTGTCAGTTGAAACAAGTTTGATGTTCAACATCCCTGTTGCGGGGACTGTTTGTTGTTGTAAAACATATCCTACAAATGTATAGGATAGTGTCTGACCTGTAGATGCGGCAATAGAGTAGTAGCCTGCGTCATTGGTCTGCACTCTGATACCACTCTTGGAATTGGTAACAGTTACCCCTGGAATTGGCGTCCCATCTTCACTGGACGTAACTGTACCAGATACTGTTCTTTCCTGAGCTATAGCAGGCTTAGAAAGTACTAATAGCAGCAAAGGAAAGACTAAGAACAATCGGAGAATTTTTCTCATAGCTGTTTTTTTTAGTTAATATAATAAATAAGCAGTTCCATATTATTAAGCCACTTTTACCCCGGCTTCAATATAGGGTTTTAATAAACTGTTTGTTGCATCCAACTCAGTAATAAGCATGTCTATCTTACTTAAATCACAAACATGTATCGGTTGAGTCGAATTTATTTTCTCAGATATAGTAAGACAAACAACCATCTTAGATGATTCAATCATTGCTTTTTTAAGTTGTACCACTTCCCAATCATTATCTGTTACTCCACTTTGAATATCAATTGCATTTGTTCCAAGAAAACATATATCCGGTTTCATCTGTTTTATTTTTGCAATAGCTTCCGAACCCACCGTTATTTTTGAATTCTTCGAAATTTTATCACCAATTACTATTACTTCAATATTGGGATGATGCATATATTCAAGTACTGCTGGTATGCTGCCCGACATAAATGTTGCTTTCAATTGTGGAGGAAGACTCCGGGCAAGTTCAAGTATAGTGGTACCGCCA
>JAGPDB010000048.1 GCA_018057765.1 Acidimicrobiia bacterium | reverse complement strand
GTTCAGTTTTTGTACCATCGGGAGCTACATAATCTATGATCGCATAATCGCCCTTATTTGTAATCGATTCAACACTCACACTAGTTAAGACTTCCATACCTTTTTTGATAAAAGTTTTTTGTACAACGCTTGCAGCATCTTTATCGCAACCAGCTAGTAATGAAGGAGCGACTTCAAGAAGGGTAACTTCCGAACCTGCTTCGTTAAAGAAACTTGCAAATTCACAACCAATAGCTCCCCCACCAATGATTGCAACAGTTTTTGGTGCATAGTCTATGTTTAATACATGGTCACTTGAAAGTATAACTTTTCCGTCAAACTCTACAGGGCCAAATTGACGTGGTGAAGAACCAGTAGCAACAACAATTGCTTTTGTTGCAGTGATTAATGTTCCATCAGATAATGAAACTTCTTTACGTTGAGCGTTATGCAACATTGCTCTTGAATTAAATGTTGTAACTTTACGACGTTTTAATAATCCTTCAAGACCGCCAACCAATTGATTTACAACAGTATTTTTTCGTACCTGCAATTTTTTAAAATCAATTGTTCCACCTGATGCTTCAACACCAAACTTCTCTGCATCTTTAATAGTATGTGCTACTTCTGCAGTTTGTAATAATGCTTTGGCTGGTATACAACCTCTAAGCAGACAAGTACCACCAACGCGGTCTTCTTCTACTAGGGCAATGTTCAGTCCTGCTGCTGCACCATAGAGAGCTGTCGCGTAACCGCCAGGTCCGCCGCCCATAACGATTATGTCGAAAATATTTGATTCATTAGTCATGGTGAGTAGTTTATTTCATATGGGTTAGGAAATATAAGTTGTGTGCTAACTATAGATACGTAAATCCCAAAATGAATTTTTATGAGGATTATTTCAATTGGCTTGAATAGTCAATGATAAAAACTGTGAAGGCAATAAGCAGTATTACTGCTGTTATTCCAGCGAGAATTAGGAGAGTTCTAGTTTTCATAGTAGGTATTAATCTATTCTCGCAGATGGTTCGGATATAAATTCAACATCCTTGCCCAAAAGTTGGTTAATGTCATTTTGCACTAATTTATCGAATAAATTTGCATTGGTTGCTTTCACTGGTTTTTTCCATATATCTAAACTTACAATTCTGCCTGTGACTTGGCTGGCTTTTGGCGCTCCAAAGAATATTGCATTTCCATATGGCAGAACCATACCAGATTGATCTACTATCAAATATCCAGATCCACTAGGTGTAACAACTAATTGGGTTGCTATACATTCAATACCGTCTTCAGGAACTGAACCGAAGTAATCGACAGTACCGAAACAAAAAATACCACCTATAGAATCAAGTAACCAATACCCTTTTCTCGTTGGGTGACAGACTACATCTACAACGCGAACATGCTCTAGACCCAATGTATGCAAGTCACCGCTGATTAATGATTTATCAGTAGAGTATATTTTGCCATTTTCAGTTACAGCAATAATGTCATCACCTGTATTAGTTATAGAGCATGCAACGAAATTTATATCGCTAAGTTCATCATCTGTTTCCAGTTTTGGCATTTTATTGCCTGACTGGTTATAAAATTTGCCGTGCTTAGTCAATACAACTACTTCGTTATTAAAGAAAATGCTTGCTACAACGCTATCTTCGAAAACCTCGATGTGATCTTTTTCTATTGTAGGACCAACGATATAATAGTCACCATTTTCGACTACAAGATGTTGGCCTTTCGGTGTGTTTAATGAACCAATAATTGAATGCTTTAACTCAAAATTTTGTTTTATGGTACCTTGAAAATCAGTTTCGCCATAACAATAAATATCGCCACCATCGGTTATTAACTGATAGCCAACTATTTCTTCATTTCCAAATGGGGACATTAGGATTCTCCATTTTTCTTCGTGATTCTTTTAATAATTCGATAAAGTTTTCTTATAATCTTTTTTATAAACGAAGGAACTATACGTCCGCCCAATGAAACGACTAATTCTTTAGTCGTTAGTACTATAGGTGTCTCTTTTCTCTCTAAATATTGTATTTGACGTTGCAATGCATTTATTTTTTTGTTGATTGTTAATTTATCTCCGTCAATTAAAACCTCATCACCAAATTCTCTGAACCTATCTTGAACGAGCCACAGTCTATACAATGTCAGCAATTCTCCTGGTGGTATTAAAATTCCGCGATCGTTAAACCTCATAAATATTTTTTATGATAATCAGACCAAGTTGAGGCATCTACCTCATGTAGCGATGAACCTTTATTTGTCCATCGATTATAAATTCCAGTAATTTGGCCTGTATCTACAACCCCAAGTTCTTCGGAGTTTCTTAACAGAAAATCCCAATCTTCCACTACAGGTAACGACTCATCTACAAAAGTGCAATTATCGATAATTGCTTGTCGCGGTGTTGCGTATTGATGCAGTACCGTTTGAGATATAAAAAAATGTGAGCTTAAAGAAAAACTACCAGAGCGAACGTCCTCTAACCCTGATGTTACATACGAGGGTATAGATTCATTGCTATCTTGCTCTACATACCTATCTACACATCTACTTCTAATGATTTTATTCGGATTATCTATAGAATATTTTTCAAAAGTTGAAAGCCAATGGGCAAATACTAAATCGTCGTCGTCTAGAAATACTATGTAAGAGCCCTTGGCCGATTTAATGCCTACGTTCATAGGCACACCACGTTTGCCTCCACTTACAGCAACAAATGTAGTTTTATCAGCTAACTCGTTACCAAAATCACTTATTAGTTTTTCTACAAGTTCGATTTTCGATTTTTCAATATTGTGTCCGACAATAACAAGTTCGAAATCTTGAAATTCTTGTGCAAGCAAGCAAAGTATCGCTTGCTCCATTAAAGAAATCCTAGTTCCTTGCGTGCGCATTATCACAGAAAACTTTGGATTGTTGACTGCTTTTGATTTAAAAATAGTTTCGGGTTTATAGTCACCACAAATTATCTTTTCTTCATCGATGTTCTGCAAATATGTTTGTAACAGAGTTTGTGGTTTTGTTTGATCAAATGTGTCCATAAATAACTGATTACACTATAGTTGGTGAAGTGAATAGCTCTCCCACACTACAGTTACAATCGATTGTTTATGAAAATAGCCAAGACGCAATCGAAAGATTAATTTCTTCTTTAAAACAAAGCTATATAAATGCCAAAAAAGCGAATGTCGTTTCAAGAGTTACTTATAAAATAGGCGATTGTAGCCCTAAACCGTTTATTGAAAACGGTGAGGCTTGGGCTAATAAACTTTCAGATGAGAACATTTCTATCGAATATATTTATTTTAACGAAAATTTAGGCCATGGTGGCGGTCAAAATAGATTGGGACTAGGTTCAGATGCTGATATTCTTGGGATCATAAACCCAGATGTTGTAGCATCTCCTAACCTAATAGCTAACTTAGTATCAGAACTTCTTGACGATAATGTGGCTATTGCAGAAGCAGCCCAGGTTCCTATGGAACACCCTAAGGATTACGATCGTAATACTTTAGAAACCACTTTTGCTTCGGGTTGTTGCATGTTTATCAAACAAGAAATATTTGAACAAATAAATGGTTTTGACGATATTAATTTTTTTATGTATTGCGATGACGTTGATTTATCTTGGCGAGTAAGACTGCTAGGTAAAAAAATACATTTCGTTCCGCTCGCAACGGTATATCACGACCACCGCATAGATGAATCGTCAAACCTTGTTGTTGGCCATGCCGAATTTTACTATTCAGCACTTGGCGGTTTATTGCTTTCTATAAAGTGGGGCAACCAAAAAAGAACTGAACAAATTGTAAATAGCTTAAAAACCGATCCTTCCTATAGCGAAGTATATAGTGAATATTCTGCGATGGTCGAGAATGGTAAATTACCACAAGCAACAGTTGGATCAGATAAAGTTGCTATTTTTACACCTACTGGCTTCGCAGACTATAGATGGACGAATTAGAGTTAGATATGATTCCATTCAATGATCTAAAAGC
>JAGPDB010000047.1 GCA_018057765.1 Acidimicrobiia bacterium | reverse complement strand
CACCGTCTAAAGAATCACGCAACTCAACCAAAGATTTCACCAAACCCGAATCAACAAAAACAGAATTAGAACGTGCAGGTTCAGACAAAAACTCACGCAACAAACCTATATCGCAACGCAACTTCTCGGTTAAAACCGCACTATCTATATTCTCGTACATATGTATGCATTTTATCAAATAAACACTACAAAAGCAAGGAAAAATAAATAATTTATTGCATCAAACTATAAGAAAGTTTAGCCCCTTTTACAATCGAACTAAATCAAGCGTGTGTCTGGTAGCTGGTTCACTAACTTCAATTATTGGTCTTGAATGAAATGAGGTTTCCCCATCACATACAAGTGTTCCATATGGCTCTGGAGATAAAATCTCTCCACCTGGGATATCTTCCAAAACTAATTTTGTACGCCTATCTACTTCAGTATCTGTGACATCGCCCCTTAATCCTAAGGTTGGAATATTCGAAGTAAATGTTCCCAGAATTGCTAATGGGTCAATATGGTATGCGAGTCGTTGTTCATCTCCAACTTGTGTGGGTTGAATAGTTTCTGACCTATAAGTAATATACGTTATGCGATTTCTAGGATTTAACTTCATGTCTAATAGTGCATTATCCGACTGGTGAGAATTTCGCAATAATGCCTCAAAATCAATAATGTTCAAAATTAAAGAACGCAAAGGATCTCTAACATAGGGTAGCAATGTATATCTATCCTTATCAATAAATTCCAATAACTCTTGTGGAATACCAGGACCTTCATAGCCATAATCAACAATGTCATCGCTGATTCGTATAGTCATACCATCTTCAAACCTACTTAAAATTATTTTATAGTCAGAAAAAGGCACATTCAAATGCCAACCAGGATTAAAAATTGCAACAGACTGCACTATTGAATTAAATCCAACTTGTTGCGGAGGAAGAACATGACCGTCAGAAACAATTCTACCTTCGGCGTTCGGTTTACCCTTGATTGATCCCATCTGCTCAAATCCAAGTGACATACGAATCCTTTCGAAAACATATTTTACTTGTTTGGGCGCATTGTTGTCTAGCTTGGTTTAGAAACCAGTCTCATTATTTCATAAATATGTTTATAAAAAAACTTGAATTAGTTATCACTATGGCAAAATCGCAAATACGCGTGCAGGAAAACCTGATCCATTTTTAGGTTTTGGAAATGTGGCAATAACCATGGCTCCTGTTTGTGGGACTTGATCTAACTTTGTCATAGCTTCAATTTGGTATCTATCCTTATTAAGAATCATTATTTCTGCAGGAAATTTATCCCTTGCCACGACAATTCCAGGATCTGTATCTAGAGTTTCATGGCCACACCCAACAATAGACCGTTCATCGCATAAAAACTCAAGTGCTTGAGGAGACCAACCTGGTGTATGAGAAATTCCATTTTCATCTATATTTTTATACGAATTAAGGTCAGGCCAGCGTGATGACCATCCTGTGCAAAGAGCCGTAAATGCACCGTGTGGAATATTTCCATTATTTAATTCCCACTCATGTATATCATCAAGGCTCAATGCATAATCGGGATTTTCAATACATTTTTCACGAACATCGAAAATTACTAATGGGGCAATCATTTCCTGAGTTGTGATCTGATCGATCGTACGCCCGTTTTCAATAAAATGAATTGGAGGATCACAATGTGTTCCCCACTGTCCAGTGATTAAATACTCATGAGCCTGAAAACCGTCATCATCAAAATCATAAAGTTTTCTAGACTTCTCATTCGGCATATCATCCGCATGTGGAATACCTGGTTCAAAAGTATGTGTAAGGTCGACATGCTTTTTTGAAGTGAGCATCTTTGCTATGTCCCATAGGTTTTCTGCCATATTTAATGTTACCTGATTGAAATACTTATTAAAGTTGTTCTCTTAAATTTTGTAAGTACGAATTTTACACACTACAAAAATGGCCTATTGCGCACCCTTATATTGACTTCTATAATTGTTATATGCAAAATACAGATATAATCTCTTTAACTACCCAACTTGCCCAAAAAATTTCAGATCCTGATGTTGTACCCGTGCTGGAAGCATTAACAGAAGGCCACCATAGATTTAGCTTTAGCCTACAAAAGATAGAACCAGAAGTGGCCAGAATATTGCTAATCGGGATCGGTCGCATAACCGGAGTAACGATTCCAA
The DNA here is from genome assembly GCA_018057765.1 of Acidimicrobiia bacterium. NCBI lineage: Bacteria > Bacillati > Actinomycetota > Acidimicrobiia > Acidimicrobiia bacterium. The sequence continues at coordinate 2,218 of JAGPDB010000047.1, read as the reverse complement.
AAGAAATAATAGATGATGTACCAAAAGTAATACCAGGTGATGAATTGAAAGTAATACCAGGTGATGAATTGAAAACAACAACATTAGCTAATGCTTTAGCCGATGTTATTGAAGGTTTCGACGATTCGAGAAAATATGATTTCTACAATGACCCCCGTATTTTAAATTTCTTTCAAGGAGCTTTGTTATTAATTAGTATGGGTAATGGAAAACTTAACTCCAACGGTACAGTATCAATGCCTACTAATGGAAGTAAAGACTATGAAGTTGATCCAGTAGCAACAAATATTTTACTTGCGCCAGTTGATCCTACTGTTTTACCTAAATTAAATGAGCAGATAGACCGTGCAGTTGATCTAGGAATTATTGATCGATAGTTAATCCAGTGTGAGCAGAGTTGCTAAAGACCAATACCCCCACCATCAGTTTGAGTAAAGTCTTGAACAGCGAAATCCCTTGGTGCTCCAAATTGATTACCACTGTTATCAGAAAGCGTTTTGTTTAGTTCTCTAGCTGTGACTACTGCTGTTTCATCACCAACACTTACAGTTTGAGTGCCATCGTCAAGACCAGAAAATACTGCATCTGTACTCATACTTAGTTCCAGAGATTTACGCGGGATGACACAATGTGCCAAAGATGGGTTTTGTGGTGTTCCATCTCCAAGAAGCCTGAAAAGTGTCCATGTAGGCTGTTGCTGACTGATAGCAACTGTTGGCTTGAATTTCTCGATCTCCATATCTCCTGTTGGTCTACCCATAACATTTCCATCAATAGGTCTGCCTATTAAAAAATATGGTTCGAAATCAGTCGCGTTCACACCATCGGGAATATTTGGTTTACCTGTTGTACCTGTATTTTTATGGTACCGGATCACGGGATTTGTTTTATTTTGTAATTTTAAATCTTGATGTAGCCCTGAGAATGTGTGATCTGAAACTCGCGTCATTACATTATCTAAATCAATAAGTTTTGCTTCTTTCAAACATTTTCTAATATCGTCTTCGAGCCATTTGATCGTGTTCAGTCTTGGTTTTCCAGGTGATTCATAAATAAAATGTATAGAATCGACAAAGCCATTTGAAAGTTCACTGGCGAGTCTTATAAGTTCAGTTTTGGAATCATCACTCAACCCGTAAATGTCGAAAGTTAATATATGAGATTTATCATCGTCAAAAATAATAACTCCTGGATTTTCCGTGTTTACCATACTTTATCTTCGGCTAGTAACTTCCTTAAATTTAATGAAATAGCCCAATATTTAGAAAAGACAGGTAAGCTAAAACCATGGAATTTAAAGATAAGGTACTTGATTTACTAACTGAACTAGAAATTGAATATAGTTGGATCGACCATCCGGCAGTATTTACTGTATCTGAATCTATGGAACACATGGATGATAAATGTCCAACAAAAAACCTGGTTCTTTATGACAAAGCTGGTCGTTACATTATGGTTGTTATGCACGGGCTTACAAGACTCAATACTAAGAGAATTGCGACTTTACTTGAAACAAAAAGTTTGTCATTTGCCAAACCCGAAATGTTGATGGAAAAACTTGGAGTAACTCCAGGTTCGGTATCTGTTTTTGGTTTGTTAAATGAAAACGCAAAAGAAATGGAAGTTGTTTTAGACAGCAATATTTTAGGAGCTGTCCAAATTGGATTTCACCCCAATGACAATACAGCTTCTATCTTTTTCAATGGACAGTCATTAGAAAAAATTGTTGTCGCTTGCGGTCATAGACCCCATATTGTTGATCTATCTGAATAAGTAGAAATATTTTTTTAATCTAAATACAACGCAATTCTTTCTTCGAGTTTTTTTCGCTTTCGAGGCCATTCCTCTTTCAACATAGAGAAATACATAGTGTCGCCTATTGAACCGTCACCAGCAATTCGATGGCTCCGCAATGTGCCTTCATAAACTGCACCCAACTTTTTGATAGCACCAGCACTGCGTTCGTTACGAGAATCACAACGAAATGCGAGTCTATTGACATCTAATTGATCAAAAGCATACGAACATAACAATAATTTACATGAAGGATTAACTGCACTTCCCCATACATCACGAGAATAAAAAGTACTCCCGAGTTCAATTCTCTTTTGTGCGGGTGCATAGTCATAAAAACTTGTAGAACCAACAATTTCATTAGTCACACGAGATACGACTGCAAAAGGCATCTTTGCTGAATCTGATTTCATCCCAATAATGT
>JAGPDB010000046.1 GCA_018057765.1 Acidimicrobiia bacterium | reverse complement strand
AACGACCAAATAGGAAAAACAGAAGAACTATTAGTCATAGGTGAATCAAAAATGGAAGGCATGACAAGTGGACGGTCAGGTCAAAACAAACTCATCCACTTCGATCCAAAAGAAAACAAAATAAACCCTGGAGCATACGTGACTGTCAAAGTAAGAAGCGCAGCATCACACTGGTTGTTCGGAGAACTAATCGAAGTATTATCAAACCCTAAAGTGAAAAAGAAACTAATACCGCTTGCCGCAATGTAAAATGTTGAACTCAAAAAAACATATTGTAATTGTCGGCCCAACTGCAAGTTCAAAATCAAGTATCGCTATAACACTCGCCCAACATTTTAATAATCAACCAATAATATCGCTAGATTCCATGCAAATATATAAAGGATTCGAAATTGGTACAGGTGTCATACCGGCCGATGAACGCAAAAACATTGAACACCACATGTTGAGCTTTCAAGACCCAACTGAATCATATAACGCCAAAAAATTTAGCGACCAAGTAAACAAAATATTAAACACGAATGAAAACAAATTCATACTGGTGGGGGGAACAGGACTTTATACACACGGTATCATCGACGGGTTCAACTTCGCTCCAACAGATGAAACCATCCGCCAAAATATTATAGAAAAATATGAACTAGACGAAAATAACCCGAACCTAGAAAAAGTAGAGATCGCATATAAAAAACTACAAGAACAAGACCCAGTTTCCGCAGAAAAAATAGACATGCTAAACGTGAGACGAATAATTAGAGCATTCGAAGTAATGGAAATAACAGGCGAAAACTTTTCACAAACATTCAAAGAAAACGGTGTACAAACATTTGGAGAACCAAAACTAGATTGTGAAATAGTAGGTATAAGATACACGAGAGAAAACTTAAAAGAACGAATCGAAATACGCATACGAGAAATGTTCGAAACAGGATGGATAGACGAAGTAAAAAAACTATTACCTATATGGGAACAGATAGTTGCACCTGCCCAAAATGCTATTGGATACAAACAAATCAAAGAATACATAGAAAATGGGGAAGTCGAAGAAGAATTCGAACACCTAATAGAACTAATACTCAACAAATCTATGCAATTTTCGCGAAGACAACGAAAATGGTTCGAAAGAGATCCTAGAATTAGCTGGATAAATTGTGATGACATCACATATGATGAAATGATCGAAAGGGCAATTTTTTTATGCACATAGGTAAATACGAAGGATTAGGTAATGATTTTGCAATTACTTCGGTAAGAGAAATTCAAGATTCTGGACATATTTTTAATGTTGAAACAGTCATTGATATCGCTAAAAAAATTTGTAATAGAAATTTTGGTATTGGATCAGATGACCTTTTAATACTCGATGATAATAATTCTAAATATGAAGGTTTTAGAGAATTTGTAGGAATAAAAGATTCTGATTGTGTCATGTATCTAATTAATGCTGATGGTTCCATACCAGAAATGAGTGGAAATGGTATCCGTTGTTTTGCTCAATATGCAAATGAACAGGGATATGGAACTACTGATAGTGAAAATAATATTACAGTTAAAGTCGCTACTTTAGCTGGTCTAAAAATCGTAATATTTAATTATATGGAATCAAATAGATGCATGGGTAAAGTAGATATGGGCCCTGCTATCTTTGAACCTCATTTAATACCTTTACAAAGTAACAATAATGTTATTAAAGTTAATGTTCTTGAAAAGGAAAGAATATCATATGTTACTAATACAGGAATACCACATTGGGTTATACCATTAGACTCCCTTGATGAATTAAATCTTGATGGTTTAGAACAGTTAGGTGAAGCTCTAAGGTTCGACGAGAGGTTTCCTGAAAACACGAATGTCAATTTTGTTTATATCGTAAATCCTTCAAAAATTTATGGACGCACTATCGAACGTGGAGTGGGAGAGACCTTAGCTTGCGGAACAGGAATCACTGCAATGGTTGCGTCTCTATATAAAGAGGGGCTAGTTAATGCAGAATGCGAAGTTATAGTTAGTGGCGGTATCGGTAGAGCCAGAGTGTCGGATGACACAACGTTTTTATATGGCCCAATGAATAAAATCGCAGATATAGACTTCGTTCTATAAAGGAAAAAATGAAATTTAATGCTGAAAATAAGAATAAACGTTATCATCAAAACCGTGATGTTAAACGTCTAACACAAAGTGAAACCGACTTTGATGTTATCGTCCAGAAGGCAGTGATAGTAGCTCTTGACTGGTCTGGCGTAAAAGAAGATATAGAACTTTCTTTAGATGAATTAGGATTACTTGTTGATACTGCAGGCGCGAAAGTAATATACCGCGAAACACAAAAATTAGATCATCCGAATGTTGCAACTTTTATAGGTAAAGGAAAAGCTGAAGAATTATCAAACTATATTGCAGCTAATGATATTGATGTTGCGGTATTTGATAGTGAACTTTCGCCTGCTCAACAGAGAAATCTGGAAGAGATACTCAAGGTCGATGTGGTCGATAGAGTTGGTGTAATTTTGGACATATTTGCTTTGCATGCAACTACCAAAGAAGGTATGAAGCAAGTTGAAGTCGCTCAACTTAAATATTTAATGCCACGCCTGAGAGGTAAAGGAACTTCTCTGTCTCAACAAGGTGGTGGTATCGGTACACGAGGACCGGGTGAAACAAAACTCGAAACTGACCGACGTAAGATTACTAAACGTTTAGCCAAATTAGAAGAAGATTTAAAGAAGTTAGAAAAAGTTAGATCAACTCAAAGAAAATCTAGAGAAAAGCTTCCACAAAAAAGAGTTTCAATTGTTGGATATACTAATGCTGGTAAATCTACATTATTAAACGCTCTTTCAAAGTCTGATGCGCATGTTGAAGATAGACTTTTCGCTACACTTGCACCTACTACTAGAAAACTATATGTAGGTGAAGATGGAAACTATAAGCCAAAAGTAATTTTATGTTCCGACACAGTAGGTTTTGTTAGGAATCTGCCACATCAATTGATTGAAGCTTTCAGGTCAACACTAGAGGAGGTAGCTGGTTCCCAATTGCTAGTTCATTGTGTAGATGCTTCAAGCGATGATGTACTTGGCAATATTGAAGCTGTCAATAAGGTTTTAGATGATATTGAAGTTGGAGATATAGAACAGATAATATTGTGGAATAAAATCGATCGTTTATCTGACGATCAATTGGATAAGCTCAAAGAAATAGATTTTGATTATAAAAGTAAGAATAAAAAAATTAAAGATTCATTCTTTTTATCAGCTATAACTGGTCAAGGAGTAGAAATTCTTAGAGATTTCTTTCTAAAACATCCAAGTTTATAGATAGATTCTTACAACCCAACTATAATATGTCACATGAATGCAGAAGATATTATAAATAATTTATGGCTCGAAAAAGATAAGTTAGATAATATTGTCGAACAAGATCGCGCTCGAGGAATAGTCGGCCGTGTAATAGAGATGTTGGATAACGGAGAAATTCGAGTTGCCGAGCTTATAAACAATGAAGTGGTTGTTAACCAATGGGTCAAGCATGCAATTTTGTTATATTTCAAAGTTCAACAGATGACTAAATATAATATCGGTCCTTTTGAATATCTAGATAAAATTCCTTTAAAAGATGATTATGCAAGCGCAAAAGTCAGAGTTGTACCTGGTGCAATTGCACGTCGTGGTTCGTTTTTGTCACCAGGCGTTACTCTTATGCCTAGTTATGTAAATATTGGAGCATATGTAGGTGCTGATACTATGGTTGACACTTGGGCAACTGTTGGTAGTTGTGCACAAATTGGTGAACGCGTTCATCTTTCTGGTGGTGTTGGTATTGGCGGTGTTTTAGAACCACCTCAAGCTGCACCTGTTTTTATAGAAGACGATGTGTTTATTGGATCACGTTCAATGATTGTTGAAGGTGCAAGAGTTCGTAAAGGTGCAAAGCTCGGTGCTGGAGTAATACTAACTTCTTCAACACCTGTTATAGATTCTAAAACAGGCGAGGAAGTATCGCGTGGAGATGTCCCAGCAGGTGCTGTTTGTATTATGGCTACGCGTGAGAAAAAATTTGATGGAGGTACATTTGGTTTACCTTGTGTATTGATTTTGCGGTATTTAGCCGAAGGTGAAGTACACGATAAATTATTGTTGAACGATATTCTTCGCGAGCATGGTGTTGCAACTTGAGTACTACGAATCTTTTGCTTGACGTCAACCCAAATGATCTTCTTGCACTAACAGCAGCACTGGTTGATATTCCTTCTATCAGTAAAGAGGAAAAGCTAATTACTGATTATATAGAAGAATATATTTCTATTATACGCCCATCAGCAAATGTAATCCGCATAAATAATTCTGTAATTGTCCAGTTGAATCATGATAAAAATGAAGAATTACCAGTAATATTTGCAGGACATAGCGATACTGTCCCACCTGCATCTTCTGGTGATAGCGCTAATCC
>JAGPDB010000045.1 GCA_018057765.1 Acidimicrobiia bacterium | reverse complement strand
TTCACCATGTAGTGGCTTGTAATAATCATTAGCATCAACACGCATTTCAATCGCACTTGAAATAGCATCACGATTTAACAACATAGAACCAATTAAACATTCTTCCGCATTTAAATTGTGTGGCATTTGTTTATTAGCAGCAAGATTACTCGAGGCATGTGAATTATCTTTAGAACCATATTGGTTAGTATTTGAACGACCTGTTCTTGTTGAATCTCTCTCGGTGTAAATCGCCATCGACATATTCTTTCACAAATACACTCGCTTACGCCAAGAGAGAATCCTTAATCTATTCCTATAGATGTTCTAAATAGTATCTATATATCCCAAATTGACAATGATAAGTAGATATATAGCTAGAATAGATTAATGAAATCTATCTTCGACGAGCTTAATGATGCAGCTCGTAGCGCCATTGAAATATCTTATGGAAAGAAATTAGACCCTATATTAAAGTGGTCAAGTAAACCTGGTTTTGGTGATTTACAAATCAATATTGCAATGTCTCTATCTAAAAAACTAGGAGTACCACCTCGAGATATAGCAACAAAAATAATTGAAAATTTAGATCTTTCGAACTTTAGCGATCAAGATAGAATGCCAGAAATTGCTGGTCCTGGTTTCATTAACATTTATTTGTCGAATGACAAACTAAATAAATATGTTCATTCATTAGCTAAAGATGAAGACCTGGGAATAGCAAAAAGTCAAAACCCAGAAAATATTGTTATTGATTATGGTGGAGCAAACATTGCAAAAGAAATGCATATTGGACACTTGCGTTCAACAATAATAGGTGACTCACTAAACCGTATCCTTACATTTTTGGGAAATAATATAATCCCCCAAGATCATTTAGGAGACTGGGGTACACAATTTGGAATGCTCGTAGAATTTTTAAGCAATGATGGAACTATTCCGAAAATATTACCCGACTTAGGTGATCTAAACACTTTCTATAAAAAAGCTCAATCAAAATTTAAAGAAGACGAAGAATTTGCAACTAAAGCAAGGAAAAGAGTTTCATTATTACAAGGTGGCGATAAAGACTCACTTCGAGCATGGAAACATATAAACAATGTAACCATGAAACATATTTTAGACATATATTCAAAACTAAATGTTTTACTTAGCGAGGAAAATTCTCGTGGCGAATCAATGTATAACGACATGCTCTCTAACGTGTGCGACCAACTACAAGAAAAAGCAATAGCTATAATTTCAGATGGCGCTTTAGTGATTTATAGCAAAGGAATATTAGATAGAGATGGCAATCCATTTGGATTAATAATTAGAAAAACTGACGGTGGATATGGCTATGCAACAACAGACATAGCAGCTCTAAAATATAATGCAGAGATTGATAAAGCTGACCGAGTTGTATATGTGATTGATGCAAGACAGTCTCAACATATGCAAATGGTTTTTGATGCAACTTCTCGTGCAGGATGGATCCCTAACACTAGTGTATTCCATGCAGCTTTTGGAACAATACTTGGTGATGACCAGAAACCTTTTAAAACAAGATCTGGAGATATTGTAAAACTCGACGATGTTATTACTGAGTCAATATCTCGGGCAAAAAAGTTGATTGTGTCGCGTGAAAATGATTTTAGCGAAGCAGAAATAACAGAGCTGTCTAAATCTATTGGTATTGGTGCTTTAAAATATGGTGATTTATCGAATAATCGAGCGAAGAACTATGTATTTGATTGGGATCGCATGATTTCAATGGAAGGAAATACTGCACCATATTTACAATATGCAAATGCACGAATAAATTCATTATTAGCTAAATCTGGTTACGAGAATAGTGAAATAAGCGATTTCAAAGTTGATATTGCAACACAATATGAACGAGAAGTTGTCAAAATATTAAGTAGATTCACTGAGACACTAAATGATATTACACAAACATATGAACCACATAAACTCTGCACTTACCTTTTCGATTTAGCACAATCATTTAGCGGATTTTACGAAAATTGCACTGTTCTTAATGAAAAGGATGAAGCAATTAAAAATAGTAGGTTAAATATTTGTTTACAAATATCACGAACGCTAACTCGTGGCCTAGATTTACTAGGCATCGACGCACCTGATCGTTTATAGTTAAGGAATATATGTTAAAAATTGTTGGAATATCTGGAAGCTTGCGCACTGGTTCTTTAAACACTTCTCTTTTGAACGCTATAAATAATAAATTTGCCAATAATGACAATGTTGATTTTGAGATGTTATCTATAGACCTTCCGATTTACACAGGAAATGAAATTACAGGTGAATATCCAGAGTCTGTTTTAGAACTTCGTGAAGCAGTAGCTTCTGGCGACGGCATAGTAATCACTTGCCCTGAATATAATTGGAATATAACCGTAGCTTTAAAAAATGCTATTGATTGGTTGAGCATGGGAGGTTCTAGTTCTCCAATACATAAGAAGGTTATTGCAATTGCAGGCGTTGGCGGTGGACGTTTAGGTTCTGTACGTGCTCAAATGGCGCTGCGCACGACTCTATTACATAATCAATCCTGGGTGATCCCAGGACCCGAAGTTCTGATTGCGCCGAACGAAAAGACATTTGATAAAGACAATAATTTAAATGATGACTTTGCAAACATGCTTTTAGATGAACTATTGAATGAATTAGTAAGAGTCGCTCCTCTATTATAGAAGCCTATTTAAATTGGCATAACGCGTAAAGAGTACGAAAACTATTTTTCGCAATATGCGTATTACGTGTTATTATCGCTTTAAAGCTTTATTCCTACACTTACACCGCCCCCCTAAGGACACTATGCATACCCTAAAGTTAACTACAACAGCCACATTTCGTACTTTCTATCGCACAGCTACAGCAGCACTGGTAGTTGCAATCCTTGCGATGATGTTTCTTACATCACAAAGTTCGAATGCCACTGTAACTCCCGACCCTACAAACAATGGTTGTATCGGAAAAAATTATACGGTGGAAAAATATTTTGCTTACCCAAATAATAATATCGATGCAGGAGAATTATGGATATCGATAGATAATAACAAAACTCAAACCATAGAAGTACTAATAGAAAATAGTCAATGCGGTAAAGTGACATACGATCCAGACATTAAAACAAATAGGGTTAGTCAAATATGGGTAAAGTTTGATCGCAAATTTAATTTTAAAAAGGGTATAAATATTGTGAATATTCTCACCCAAAAGGATAATCCTGTGATTAAAGGCATCGGTATTTCAGCTGACGGAAAGGCACCGTCAAACGTAAATGACTTAATAAAAGTATATAGCGACACATCGAGTTGTACAGTTTCAAATCCGGTCGATTGCATAACCGACCCACCAGTGACTAAGCCAAATCCGCCAATAACAATCGACCCATGCGAAGCAGCACAATTTAGAGAAGGTTGCAAAAACCCACCAACAACAAAACACCCAGTAGCGACATCACTACCAGCACAACCACCAACAACAATAGAACCAGCAACAACCAAAGTTACTGCAACTTCGTATGTATCAAATTGGTCTGAGCCTTCAACGACTATTAAAACAACAAGTGGAGCAAAAACACAACCTTCAAACGTGGTTATTCCCCCAACATCTCCAGATGTTTCAGTGTTGGGAATCACAGCTGAACAACCAGCTGACATTGCTGATTATTCAGACCAATTTACTGAAGATTCAGTCAACGATGCTTCTGATTATTCAGATGAATTAGTAAATTATTCTGGCGATAGCCTTTCGGAGAATTCAGCAAGCGATATTGCTGATGGGGCTGATTCCGCATTGCCGTTCACAGGTTCATCAACGAGAACATTGCTCATATGGTCACTTTCAGCAATTTTGTTAGGACTAATAGTGTTAGGCGTCCAGAAGAGATACTTGTTAGCCCCTACATGCCGATAATCTACCTAAACAATTAACTAAGAGATATATGCTTTGAAAACAGCTAGACTCTAAACAGTACACACTACTGAGGAGAGACCTATGTCAAAAGGTAAAGATGCTAAAAAAGAAAAGAAGAAACCAAAAAAAGATAAGGCCCCAAAACCTAACGCTTAATCTTCTTCCCTACCTTTATCTGAGAACCTAGCTTTATCAATTAGATCCAAGCTTCGCTTCTTGTGAATTCGTTCATCAAGACCGATATTACGAAGTAAATTTGATACCGTTTCAAAGTTTCCGTAGTCATCTTTAAAAGCACTCTCCCATAGTTCACTATCGTGTTCTGGGTGATCTTTAACGTATTGCATATATTCGTGTTCTGCGTGATCTTCAAACTCTGCGTTCAGTTTATAGCTCATTCTTGGCTTGATCGCATATAGAATCCATGAAATTTGGTAGTAAACAAATGCCAAAATTTGAGGAATGGCTTTCATTCTTAGAAAGCCATAATGTTTCTTTGTTTTTCCAGTTAGTTCCTCAAGAATAAGAAGGTGCCAAGTTTCATTATCTTGCTCTGCGCGAGCGTGCAAAACTTCATCATGAATTTTTCTGGCGAACTTTGGCTTGCCATGAGTGTGTGTAATGGCAACGTAAGAAACATTTTCCCAAGCGGCATATGGCATTCGCGCAACAATTTCTAATACTAGAAATTTAGAAAGATTTGCTGTTTTACCATAGACTA
>JAGPDB010000044.1 GCA_018057765.1 Acidimicrobiia bacterium | reverse complement strand
TGTTGTTGCCTGTCCGTTACAGGAAGTCAACAGGGTCAAAATGGTTAGAAAAAATATAACTTTCGGTATGTTCATTGTCTAAATCTTCAAGGTTTGTAGTGTCGTCACAGAGTTGCCACTAACGTTTCAGGGGTTTGGGATGGCGGGGAGTTTTAGCACTAAACTTCATTCGGAGAACTGAACTTCCACCTTGCACAAATATGTCTGCGGAGCACGAAACCCCCGCTATCGCAAACCCCTTGTTCAAGCGACACCTACGGTGAACCTATAGCCAACGATTGAACACTCTGCTAAAGTAATCAGAATTGGCAACAAGCTTGCAATGATGAAAGAAAAATTAATCATGCAAACAACAATTTCAGCGAAAGAAGGTGCTCGCTACACCTTAGCCAAAACTATTCTTAACCCTGAAGCACAGGCATTATTAATGCAATTGCGATCGGTAATGAGTGCCAAGCATTACGCAACTCGAAGTATAGGAAACTATATGCGAGAGATGCGATTACTATTTTCGTATTACAACGAAATAGATCCAAGAAGGATTAAGACGCAAGACATCATTGACTACATACAATACATTAAGTCAGTATATAAAGTTGGTCGAGAAAAGTGCCATCAAGTGGCACAATCCTGCAGTTTCTTTTATAAGCACGTGATACCATCACCATTTATAGTGCCAAGTAGTTTCTATCCTCGCAAAGAGTGTAAGCTACCCACTTTGCTAAGTGAAGAAGAAGTAAAAAAGTTAATCAGTAGTGTAGATCATCCAAAGCATAAAATGATGATCAGCTTGTTTTACGGAACAGGGTTACGCATGAATGAACTACGCTTATTAGAGCCCCATCATATCGATAGTAAACTCTATCAAATCAAAGTAATGAATGGTAAAGGAGCAAGAGAGCGATACACGATATTACCAAAGGCATTACTAGAACCATTGCGTGAATACTATAAAAGATATCGACCGAAGAAATACTTATTTGAGGGCCAAAAGGTAGGATACCCCATGCACGAGAGAAGTATACAGCATTTTATACATGAGGCTATTAAGAGATTAGGCTGGGATGGTAGAGACATATCTGCACATACGTTGCGTCATTCATTTGCGACACATATGTTGGATCATGGTACAGATATACATTCGATCAAAACATTACTGGGTCATAGCAAACTAGAGACTACCATGGTGTACTTACATCTGAGCAAAACGAAACGGTTATTATTAGTATCGCCTTTCGATAGGATATCAACTGATGTGCAGCATAGGTGATATCCAACATTTATTCTCGCATCCAATAGTTTCTACATTTAATACCTACAGCCAGAAAGTATTCAGAGATATAGCCTCATGTCATACAGAAGCAAAAGGTAAACATGTGTACAAATGTGATAATGCATCTTGTGGCCATATTCATTATCAATACCATAGCTGCGGTAATCGGCACTGTATATTTTGTGGTAGTAATAAACGAGATGATTGGGTAGAGAAGCTGACGGCGGATCTATTGCCTACATCGTATTATCATGTGGTATTTACAGTTCCGCATGAATTGAATGGATTAATGATGGGGAATCGGAAAGTATTATTTACATTATTGTTTGATAGTGCCAAGGATACTCTATTGACATTCAGTAAGGATAAAAAATACCTTGGAGGTACTGTTGGAGTGACAGGAGTGCTTCACACCTGGGGCCAGGAATTAAATTTTCACCCGCATATACATTGTATTGTAAGCGGAGGGGGTATCGATGAAGCTGGAAAATGGATAGAACCTAAAAGAAAGGAAGAGACATTTTTGTTTCCGGTACAAGCTATGAAGATAGTATACCGAGCTATATTCCTGAAGCGATTACGAAAGATGATCAAGCTAACCAAGTTAAAAACAGATGGCATAGACATACCGGAGATACTCAAACAAGTATCCGTTAAAACATGGAATGTATATGCTAAAGCACCCTTTAAGGATGTAAATGCGGTGGTAGAATATCTTGGAAGGTATACTCACAAGGTAGCATTGTCACATCATCGAATAAAGGCAATCACCGATACGCATGTCAGTTTTAATTACAAAGATTATCAAGATAATCATAAGCAAAAAGTACTGACCATAACAAAAGAAGAATTTTTACGAAGGATGGAGCAACATGTACTGCCCAAGCGATATGTAAAAATCCGACATTATGGGTATTTGCAAAATCATGGTAAGAAGAAAAAAATTGAAGCGATAAAGGAACAGCTTCAAATTAAATCGAAACCTATCATCAAAATACCAATAGAACTAAAAATGCTAGAACGATACCAGATAGACATTTTAAAGTGCAGAAAATGTAATACTGGGAAATATCAGCTCATGGAAGTGTTTAAGACAGGTCGATGCACAGAAGCCATCGTCGAAGTAAGCGCCATTATAAAATCAATACCCAATAAGGCACCACCAAATCGATTACAACTATGAGCACCATGAACAATTCAAATTTCTCGTCACTTTATTTTCTGGCTATAAATGGTCACATATTGTATTGCTTCCATTGATATAAAATCAAGAGAATAAATCACATAATCCAGATTAAATTAAATAAACTGCCCTACTAATCACCCTACCTGGAACCAGGCGTCGCTGAACAAAAAGTAAGCGAAAATCTTTTAAGCTCAGAGCTCGATATTATTGATCAGAGCAGATTTTCGCCTACTTTTCTTAATGTTACCGGCTGGGCTTTTTTTCAAGTCTTCGAGACATAAGTCTAATTGAGATTTAGTAAATCTAATTATTTGCTTGGCAAGGTTAAAAACTTCAGTCGAGTAAAGTGTCGGTTGTCCGTAATGATTTTCAAAGTTTGCTTCTGCTATTAACATTGCTTTTTGAATCTCTAATGGCATACTTCTATTATCAAATCCACCCTTAATTTTTAAGTCAACATACTCTTTAAAACTTGTGGATTTAGAAACTTCTTCAACTTGAGGTTTTTCAGAATGAAAGTGATAATAAAGCCAAAGTTCAAAAGACGGATTACTTTGAACTACAAACCACCCTTGATAATCTTCATTTCTTTCTTCTGTATAAGCTTTTAAAGCATTTATTTTATCTCCTTCATTCCATCGGTCAGTATCAATTACAAACCAAATTTCATCTTTTAATTCTTTCGAAATGCTAAATTTTGGACTAACAGTTTCATTTCCGAAAAAAAGTATTTCTGAATTCTCCTTTAATTTTATTGGGTCAGATTTTCCATTATCATTTGGGATTGGAATAATGTCAATGTTTGATGCAAAACCTTGGAAAAATTTAAAGTAGTTAACTTCCTTGTCACCTTCACAAAACAGGTATATCTTCTTTGCATTTTTGAAAGGTTCAATTTTCTCGTATATTTTATTTCGACTTAAATATTTCATAGCTTACCAATTCAAGTCTTTTAAATTACCTAAAAATGGTATTCCACCAAATCTTCCCTTTAGATAACCATTTTCAATATCAATGGTGTTATGAATTTTAAAGTCACTTAATGAGTATATTTTACTTGAACCGTCAATATCTTTTTGAGCAAACCAAATTTCATCAGGTCTTAGAATATTTTGATCCAATAAATTAGATTCGTGTGTTGAAAAGATAAGTTGTCCTTTAACCTGTTCATCCAAAGTAAGTTTAGTTACAATTTCTTTTATTGTCATCGGATGAATGCTTCTTTCTATTTCGTCAATTATATAAACTTTGTCATTACTTATTATTTCTTGAAATGCAGGGATATAGTCTATTAACCTTTTAGTTCCATCTGATTCTTGACCTAAATTGAATTCGATGCTATTACCTAACGAATTTGTATGTTTAGTAATCAGTCGCTTTGCTATTATCTCATCGTTTTCATAAACAAGAGCAACCTCTTCACCTGTCTCGCTATGAGTAGCTACAGAAAGTTTATTAGGTTCGTTTTTTAAATCCTCAATTAGTTTTTTTCTCAGTTTAGCACCTTCTTTACCAAAAAAATCTTCGAGTTTCTTTTTTTCGATTTCAATTTCAGAAATACCTGTATTTAAACTTGGGATAAACTTATTTGCAAAGTCTAGTATAGATACATCTTTATCTAAAATGTGTGCTATGCCACCTGGCTTTGCATCTGGTTTTATAATTACTAATGTATCGTCAAACCAATTAAAAACTGTCTTAACAGATTTAAAGTCTTCAGGATATTTTTTACTTAAAAATGTTATTAAAAGTTCATTTGGTTGAACTAATTTTTCTGCGAGAACTTCTGCGAACAATTTTTCTTTTTCTGTCTTATAATAGTCCTTATAAAATTCAATGCGTTGAATATCATCATTGATATTTCTTTCAAAAATTAATTCATCAATGTCTTTATTGCTGTGAGCCAAATATTCATTTAGAATTTTACCGTTATCAAATGTAATTGTATAGAAATAAGCATTATTATTTGCAATAAACTCAGCACCAAGGGAAATTGGTGATTTTAAATTTTCTTCATCTAATTTGAATTTAAAATCATCAATCTCTGATGGGAGTTTCCCATCTTCTACTATAGTTTCTAATAGTGATATTGATTTAATTAAATTTGATTTTCCTGACCCATTAGCGCCATAAATCGCACTATATCTCAAAAATTCAAAATCACCTATAGTTACTTTGTGGTGTTTTAATCTTTGTGTTTTATTTGGAAACAGATTAAATTCTGTCTCATCTTTGAAAGAGTATATATTTTTAGCAACAAATCTGATTAACATTGTATTTTTGTTTTAACGTGAAAATTTCACGCAAATATAAGGTATATTTCTACATGCCGACATATTTATAGCTTTTTTTCGTAGATTTCGTGAAAAACTCACGCTGATTTAACTAAGGTATTCTGTTTTAGCCTTGCCGGTAACATTTATAAAAGTATCCGACAGCCCACAAAAAAAGGGCTATGCTCCACGTTACTCTTATAGGGCTGTCGGTATACTTTTATGTTGACCGACAAGCAGGTGGTAGTATCTAAGGTGTAAAGTATG
>JAGPDB010000043.1 GCA_018057765.1 Acidimicrobiia bacterium | reverse complement strand
GACAACCTAGTGCTACTGTGCCGGCGACACCACACAATAACGCATCAAAACAAAACAACAAAACTTTCAACAACAAACAAAAAACAATACGCCGACCTGCCACCACCTATTTAACTGCTAATCTTTAATAATTATGTCAATTGATTTGAATGAAAGTTTGCAAGCTCTTCGAAAATGGCAAAAAGATGAAAGCAGAGTACAACTACATCCTGGTGATATAGGTTGGTACACAAGAAATGGTCAAAAAGCCACAACCAATGCAATCCGAAACTGGTTCCGCGACGGAGAGATAGTAGCTATTGGGCTATTGGACGGTGCAAACTTATTGCGTTTAGCCATAGCTCCACAAGCACAAAATGATCTCGAACTTGCACAACAGATGGCTGAAGATATCTCACAACCTGATCATGGAATCCTGCCAAAAGGTGAAGTATTCGTTGAAGCGAGAACTGGCGATTTGCTAAATAAAATCCTTATCGACAGGGGATGGCAAACAGATGATCCATGGACACCTCTAAATTTTGATCTTTCACAACCAATTGAGAAATCCAAACTACATGTTGAAATAGTTGGATCTGAAAATGTTGATACTAGATGTGCTGTTCAACGCGCGTCCTTTGTTGGGTCTACCTTTACAAAAGAAAAATGGCATGCCATGGCAAACTCTCCAACCTATGATGATGCTCGATGTCTACTTGTATATGATGATTCTAAAAATGCAGTTGCTACTGCAACAGTTTGGTCAGCAGGCCAAGGTAGGCCTGGGCTGATAGAACCCTTGGGTGTCCATCAAAACCATAGAGGTAAGGGTTACGGAAAAGAAGTTACCTTAGCTTGCCTCGAAGTGCTTAAAAAGCTGGGATCCTCAAGTGCAATTGTATGTACGATAAGTTCAAATGTTGCTGCTGTAGCAACATATAAATCTGCTGGATTCAAAGAGCTCCCACGAGTATATGATTTGTCTAGAGTTGGGGCTTCGTCAAATTAAGAAATTAAGGTTAAAAATGAAGGTTAACTACTCTCTCGCACAGGTACAACAACTTTTTGCCCAGCAAACAAAACCTTGGTGGGTGGCTGGCGGTTGGGCTATTGATTTATTTTTAGGCGAAATAACTCGAGAACATGAAGACGTAGATATTGCCATACTTAGGAGAGATGAAAAAGATTTTAGATTATATCTTTCCAGTTGGGAATTGTGGCCTGGCATGGGCGCGAATAAATTAGAAGATAAACCGCTTTTAATTTCTGAACCCTTGCCAATAAATAGGGAAGTGCTTTGGTGTCGTCCATCTGTAAGTTCGCCGTGGTCATTTGAAATGTTGACCAATCGAACGCAGAACGAGAACTGGTTATTCAAACGTGATGAAAGTATTACTATGAATGTCGAAGAAATGGGTATGATTAGCAAAGAAGGAATTCCTTTTTTAAAACCAGAAATAGTTCTTCTTTTTAAGGCCAAATCATTACGTGAAAAAGATAAGCTTGATTTTGACAATTGCCGAGAAAAACTAAACGACAATTCACGACGTTGGCTGAAAGAATCTCTCGACAAAGTACATCCTGGTCACACTTGGTTGAAGAAACTTTAAACAGCGACTTTGCTACTACAAGTGTTTATCCAACCCAAGTAATCACGCCCACCAAAATAAAAAACTTTACTTTATAAAGAATTTAAATATAATAGAGAAGTTACCTAAGGAGCTAAATGTCAAACGTCGAATCTGCACAAATACAGCCATCTCCGTTAGTAACCCTACTCCAAACCGGGATCGAGACTTTGTTGAATCCTGAAATCAATAGCAGGCTACTACATGAAATTTATAGCTGTTATTGGGAAACGGGTAACGATGTTGTAGACGGACTTCAGCTAACTAAAGATTTTTTACAAGAACATCGTGAACAACTTGTACCTCAATTGTCTGATGATGAAATTGATGAACAAGGTACTAACTATATCGTGCATGTCGAATACCAAGATGTAGTAATTGAAGATCCACCAGAAAACTTTCACCAGTTCGCAAGCATGGAAATAATGGCGATGGTTGCTTCTTTTAATAGTGAAGATTTTGATGATATTGGCCATAATATAGATTTTGCAATTTCAGAAAACGGTAAGGTGTATTTCTTTAAATATTCAAGGGTATACGAATTGCTCGAAACTGCAGGCGAGTATGCTGAAAAAATGTTATTTGATACTCAAAAAGAAGATCATAAACTACCAGATGCCATAGTTGGAGAACTCAATGAACTCATCGAAACAATACCTTGGATAAAAGGTGTAAAAGCTCTTACACTTATTCAGGATGCTGGTGAGAAATCTTTTATATTTATTACGCCAAATATATCGCCGGGAGATATGGAAGATCTTAAAGATAAAGCAATATTATGTGCAGCTCTTTCTGAATCCATAAAAGATATAATTGATTTCCCCATTTTTGTAAATATGGCTACGGAGAAAGAATATGAATCTTCTAGTAAAGTCATCAAATTGGCTGGACAATAATAGGTCACTATTAAAGCAATGCTTAATCAACTTTGAATTTAATGATCCGCAACATAGGTTAGCGATACAAGCTTCCACTGCTAGTGATAAAGAACATGTCATGGATTTCGATCGTCTAACTAAATTAGTAGACATGCTCTAATCAAGGCTCAAAATAACCAAGTGTTATCATTGATGTATGCTAAATAAAGATTTCGTTACTCCTGTTGGTTCTTCTAGCAAACCACTTAAAACCGATAACCATATTCCAACTGCAGATGAGCTCGCTAAAATGCTCTCTAAAAAGGGTATAAATGTCACGATGGGTGAGAAGCTTAAGGGTGGTTTTGTTTCGGAGGTATATGGTGCTGACTTAGTTGGCAAACCTGTTGTTATAAAATACACTAGTGATGCAATCGATGGTGATCCCACTGTTTATCTTCTCCCTTATGAAGCTCACTATGTTGATACGCGTTTGCTGAAATATTTAGCTGCAAGTGATGTCTAAGTGCCTAAGGTAATCCATGACTTTTCAAATGTGCCAATTACTGTTATGGAAGATTTGCGTGATTCTGATTTCACACTTTTACATGACTTGATACTGTCTGGAAATTTACCCAGTAATGTTGCTGTTAACTTCGGTAGAGACATAGCATTGATGTTGCAGGCACTAGCAAAACATGACGAATTTGAAACAGCGTTATCAGCAAGCCAAAATTATTATGAACGCGGTTTGGAACTTCGTCTTGCATATCCAAACAAGCCAGATTATTTCAAAGAACTCGAAACGCGTTTTACTAGTGCGAACCAGCAACTAATAGCTGTAGATACACACCCTAAGAATATTTTTGTTAATGAAAACGGTTCTACGGCTTGGATCGATTTTGGATTCTCATGTTGGGCAGACCGTGATTTTGCTTTGCCTAATGGGCTAGCCCACATTGCAATATATGCTTTGACTGGCCATATACATTCCAATGTAGCAGTTGCTTTTATTGAGCAGGCACTAGATGCTTATAAACAAATTTTGTCTGTAGATGAAGAAATTTTTTGTAAATATCTCGCAACTGAAGTTTTACATCGTTGGGCGGGCAAGTGGATTGATGGAGTAGAAAGCGCTGAGCAAAAACTTAAATTATTAAATTTCGCAATGAAAGTTTTTGATCAAGAAATTTTTACAGTCAATTTGTTGACAGATCATTTGAACGACAGTGTTAAGTTGCCGGGACCTACTTTAGGTTCTTAATTTTTAGGTTTCTGATGTTTTGTCAAATTAGCTGTTTCTATATTTCTCCCTGACTTGTCATGCCCTTGTCATGCCCTTGTCATGCCCTTGTCATACCCTTGTTGTAATATTGGAGCACGAGGGTAAATATTTATTTGAAAGGAATTATGGAAAATTATAATGATCTAGTTATTTACCAGACCGAGCATGGTTCGTTAGAACTTCGTGCTGATGTGAGTGCAGATACGGTATGGGCGAGCCAGGCACAAATTGCGGAGGCCTTTGGCGTAGATGTTCGAACGATTAGCGAACATATAGGTAATATTGTTTCAACAAAAGAATTGCCCAAATCTTCAACTATCCGGAAATTCCGGATAGTTCGATTAGAAGGAAAACGCCAGGTAGAACGCCAAATTGATCACTATAACCTAGATATGATTCTCTCTGTCGGCTATCGAGTAAATTCTAAAAAAGCTACACAATTTCGTAAATGGGCAACCGAAGTTTTGAAGAAACATATTGTAGAAGGATACACTATCAATGAATTGCGACTTGGTCAGCTGAACAGTGGAATAAACGATGTACATCGTGCCCTTGAAATTGCCCGTCAAACAATCGATAAACAAGAAAATAAAGATTTAGCAAATGAAGTATTGTCGATGCTTGAACGCTATACGCATTCTCTTACTTTGTTGCAATCTTTTGATGAACAAAATATCTCTTCTCCTAAAGGTAAAAAGCCAACAGGGAAAATTACTTATAAAGAATGCTTGCATGTGATAGATGAGTTGCGCAATAATCTAATTGCTCGCGACGAAGCAACAGCGCTTTTTGGAAATGAGCGTGAACATGGACTAGATCAAGTTATTGGATCTATCTATCAAACTTTTGGCGGGTCGATCTATACCCAACAATCGAAGATAAAGCTGCACATATATTGTATCTAATAATTAAAGACCACCCATTCAGTGATGGAAATAAACGTACTGGTGCTTTTCTATTTGTATATTTTCTTAACAAGATGAACCACTTATATCGCAAAAATGGAGAAATAAAAATAAATGATAATGCACTGGTGACATTAGCCTTATTGATCGCGGAAAGTGATCCTAAAGACAAAGAGTTGTTGATAAACTTAACCAAACAACTTATTTCAAATTAGAAATTTTAACTTTCAAGGAGTTTCAATGTCACGAGTTCAATTAGCATTAAATGTTTCAAATATCGATGAAGCAGTTAGTTTTTATTCAAAATTATTCAACATTGAGCCTACAAAACGCAAACCTGGATATGCTAATTTTGCAGTTGTAAACCCTCCATTAAAACTTGTCTTGATTGAAAACACTAAAGCAGGAGCTGGTGGCACAATTAATCACCTTGGTGTAGAAGTTGAGTCTCGCGAAGAAGTTGGAGATGCACAATCCAGGCTTGCAGTTGATGGTTTAGAAACTCAAATTGAAGACAACGTTACTTGTTGTTATGCCATACAAGATAAAGTTTGGGTCCATGACCCAGATAATGCACCGTGGGAAATTTATACAGTTTTAGAGAATGCTGAACAAATGAAAAGCAGTGGTT
>JAGPDB010000042.1 GCA_018057765.1 Acidimicrobiia bacterium | reverse complement strand
TCAAAAAGTCTTTCTGTGTGTTCCTGAGAAGCTGCAAGATAGATCATTAAAGTTTGGTTTTGTAAAGCCTCGCAAAGTTTGGGGCCTGTATGAACCACGCTACCGGAGGTATCAATTATTGTATTACCAATAATTGGTTGATCAATACTGGTCAGTCTAGAAACTACGCCCTTTTCAATATCGAGAAATTTGGTTTGGTTAACAGCGTAGCGATCTTCGTAAGGCATGCCCATCCACCGCGCTACATCTTCTATGCCACCGGTGTAACCTTTTGCTTTCATCAATTCTATTAACTCAAATTCGATTAGGTCATCACAATTGATGTGGTCGAAACCTATAGTAGATAGCATCTGCGACCAATGCGTCTTGCCGAGATTCGACATTCCAATCATGGTGATTGACAGCTTATTCGCATCAATTTGTTCTAGGAATTCGCTAGGGCTCATGTGCATCAGATCAGTTTATGCATTTATGTTATTGCTGTCAATTATCAACCCCTGTTGCAGGGCATAGGTAACAATATTCCTAGATTTAATCTTTTTATGCAGTGGATTGTATGTTTAGCGTGAATTATCGACGTTAACTATACAATCTAAATCCAATTATTACAATTTCCATCTATAATGAACGAGAATATTACAGGAATCGACTCTTCGACTTTTTGATTAGTTGCTTTAACGTCCAGAATTACAAATAGTTCGGAATGAAATATTATTATATGTAAGAATATCTAAATGAACACTTCACCAAATTACAGCGAATTTTCGAATCCAGAACTTGTTGCTATTTATGACTCAATTAACTCGATTGATGAGTATAAAGATTTTTATTTAGAAAAGGCAAAGCAATTTAATGTTACATCTGTTATTGATATTGGTTGTGGGACAGGTTTGCTTTCTTATGAGTTTGCAAAAATCGGTTGTAAAGTTCTTGGTGTTGAGCCATCGGAGCAAATGTTAGAAGTAGCTTCGAAACGTACAGGTTGTGAAAATGTTCAGTGGATAGAGGGCAGTGCTGATTTACTAGAAAGTTCAATTGCAGATTTTACTGTAATGACAGGTCACGTTGCCCAATTTTTTCTTGATGATGAAGATTGGCTTATGAACTTAAGCGCTATTAATAGTGCGCTTGTAAATGGTGGTCATCTTGTTTTTGAAAGTCGTAATCCTATAGTGCAACCTTGGTGGGATGATTCTGTTGACATTCATATTGATTGGCCATCATCGGAAAGTAGACGTATGGTTGAAGTTGGTAGCATCGGTAAAGTCGAGTGGTGGATGGCGTTTCTAAAAGCAACTGGAGATCGTGTTCTATATGAGAATCATTATCAATTTACAAAAACGAATAAGAAATTAGTTTCGGTAAATGAGCTACGTTTTCGCACACAAGAAGAAATTATAAAATCTCTAATAGAAACTGGTTTTAGAGTTGAATCTATTTATGGTGATTGGGATAAGACGCTCGCCACACAAAAAACACCCGAAATGATTTTTGTTGCTGTTAAGAATTAAGTGGAATATGGTGCTTTGATAGTAGTTACTCAAAGAAATTCTGGTTTTAATTCATTTTAATTGATAAGATGGAGGCAAGAAATTTACTAAAAAAAGCCGTAAGAAAATAGTCGATGAAGCTATAGAAAATGAGCGACTTGAAGGACTAAAAGTTTCAAGTGATTCTAAGAAAATGGCTGACAAATATATCGTCGGTGAAATTTCGGCCGAAGAAGCTGCTGAAAAAATTAGAGTCAGATACGGTGCTCTCTAGGTGGATTTTATTGATCCATATTATGATGAAAATATTGGAGAGTTACGAAATTTATTAGGTGCAAAATCTTCTGAAGAGCTGTGGGCAATAGAACCACAAATTGTTTTTGCAAATGAAATTGAATTGGAAACTATAGGAATACCTAGATCGAATGATTTATCTGAACTACTATTAATTCACAAACAGCTTTTCAAGGGTGTCAATGATTGGGCGGGTGAAATAAGAACAGTTGACATAAAGAAGAATTCGGATAAGTCGGGATACTTTCTCATAGTTAATAAAATTTTAGGTGCTGCAAAATATGATTTTGGAGAACTAGAAAAAGAAAATTATTTGAATTTGTTGACAAAAAAAATTTATTCTTCGTTTGTCATATTTTTATGATCAAGTTAATTTTATTTATCCTTTTCGTGACGGAAATGGTAGGGTCCAACGTATTTTTTGGAATAGAGTGGCAAGAGATGCAGGGTACACGATTGATTGGTCAAGAGTGAAAAGCGACGAAAATGATGAAGCATCACGTCTTGCGTCTGAAGAATATGACACCTCAGGGCTTGTAGAAATGTTTGGAAGAATTGTTGATACACTGAAACGATGAAGAACATATTGTTAACAGGTTCTGAAACATTTGGAAAATATTTGGCCAACCCGTCTAAATGGTTGGCCTTGACTGTCGATGGTAAAGAAATTGCTGGTTATAAAATACATTCATTAATACTTCCTTCGGTAGTTTTGGTTCCTGAAGGGGATGAAGATCCAGGCATTAGAATTGTAAAACATGCCCTGAAAATTAATGCAAAAGCTATTATCTCTTTTGGGATGTCATCCAATGTTCCAGGATTCAGGATTGAGAGTTCGGCAACAAACTGGATATATAATGAGAAGTATTGTAACGAAAATGAAAATAAACAACCTCTAGATAATTCAAGGCCAAGTAAAGAACGACTTAATGTTGATATGTCGAATTGGGATTTTGAGAAAATGAAACAACTGTTTAAATCAGAATTGTTGTCTTTTGATCCAAAAGTATCAACTGATATTGGAAATTATTCTTGTAATAACTGGATGTATAGAAGTTTATTAGCAATGCAAAAAATGCAAGTCAACATTCCGTTTTTGTTTGTGCATACTTATTATAGAAATTAGTGCGACATTTTCTTTTTTGTATATTACGATTGTTTTATAAAAGAATAGGGGGGAAAATGTTCAAAACGAATAACACAATGAAACTTGCTATAATTACGTTTTTTGCAAATCTCTATTTTTATAACCAAATAGGTACCTTATACCAACAATCTCGGGGGCTTAGCTTATTTGAAGTTAGTTCAATTACATCCATAATTATTTTTACAGTATTTATTGGCGAGGTGCCAGCAGGCGTAGTGGCCGATAGAATCGGACGTAAATGGTCTATTGTAATAGCTATGGCCATGCAAGCTCTTGGAGAATGGATGTATTTATTTGCAAAAAACTATTATGAATTTGTCATTATCGCTATCTTTGCTGGTTTGGGTTTTGCTTTCTTATCTGGTGCAAATGAAGCATTGATATATGATACGTTAAGTGAAAATGACAAAGAGAAAAAAATGAAAAAAGCGATGGGGCTAATTGGCAGTTCATATCAATTAGCATTTTTTATCGCACCGCTTGCAGGAGGAATATTAGTCACACAGTTAACTTTACCAGAGTATAAGAAAGTTATATTTCTAACTGCCATATCTGCGAGTTTTGCATTTTTATTGAGTTTCACTTTAAAAGAACCAGATGTGAAATATCAACATGCTCAAGATGGGCCATATACTATTCTCAAATCTGGATTTTACGAGATAAGAAATAGCCCACTATTGAAAAAAATATTATTGATATCTACATTTACAGCAACATTTTCCGGGTTACTTGTCAGTTTATATCAACCTTATTTTGTAGCAAGTGATGTTCCTATTTTTTGGATTGGTGCCTCACTAGCATTAGGGGGTCTTTTTGCTGCACTAACTCAAGCATACGCTTATAAACTGGAAGAGGCATTCGGTAAAAAAATGGCATTGGTAGTACTATCAATGTTTCCTGGTTTGATGTTTATCTTACTAGCTGTTGTAAAAATACCTTTAGTTCTTGTACCTATATTTGTGCTTACATATGGATTTTCTGAAACACGAAATCCACTCTTGTCTTCTTATACAAATGTATTAATAGGTAGCAAAAACCGTGCTACAGTACTTTCGTTAATTAACATGGTAAATAGTTTATATATTGCAATAGTAGTATTAATCGTGGGGTTGATTGCTAATTATTCCTTACCAATAGCGTTCTTATTAGTCGGCATTATAATTATTTTTGCAACTATAATTTTGCGTGTAGACAAACTGCCTGCAGAAATACAAAAGTCGAATACAGGTATTAAATGATTGTAATAATTATTTTCTTACAATCGATTATGCTTAATCAATGTCAAAAGTAGAAATATCTAGAGCAAAAAATACTGATATCGATGGCATGCTCGCGCTACTTATATATATTCACAACGAAGATAAAATTACTTCACCCAGGAATGATGAATGGAAAAAGCGTACTAAGAATTTTCTTGAATCTGGAATTGAAAATGATGATGTAGCAATGGTTGTTGCACGTGAGGAAAATACTTCCAGCGTTGTCGGATGTGGCATTGCCTTCATAATTAAAGGTTTGCCTAAATTTTATCTTGCAGGAGATAGTTATGGTTACATACGTTGGATGGCAGTTGATCCAGAAATGCGAAATCAAGGAATCGGTGGCGAAATAATGAGAACTTTGCTTTCTTATTTTAAAAAACAAAAAGTGCGAACTTTGCAAATTCATGCCGGTGAAAGAGCAAAGAATTTTTATGAAAGTTTTGGCTTTGGGGTTTCAGAGAATGAAAATATGTGGTTAATCGTACCAGATGAAAGCTAGTCATTTTTGTTCATAAATCAATGAAAGCGGGCGAGGGAATATTGTTAAAACTGTTACGTTTTAAATGATACGTTTCAAGCCAACGATTCTAAGCATAAGAGAGATATAATTATGAGTGAACAACGATTGATCGAGGGAATACATAGCAATAATGCTTTTCATTGGGTTGGTGACGGTTTTTATGTGACTCAAGTTTTACCAGGCCCTAGTGATCTTACAGAAAAGATGAGCCCATTTTTATTAATGGATTATCATGCTCCCTATGATTATGATCCAACAGATACTCCACGCGGAGTAGGAGTTCATCCTCATCGTGGTTTTGAAACTGTGACTTTAGCTTTTGAAGGCTCTGTTGCTCATCATGACTCTACTGGTGCTGGAGGAATTATTCATCCAGGCGATGTGCAATGGATGAAAGCAGCTGGCGGGATTTTGCATAAGGAATATCACGAAAAGGAATGGGCGAGTAAAGGTGGCCGTTTTCATATGATGCAATTGTGGGTAAATCTTCCTGCAAAAAATAAGATGGACGCGCCAGCTTACCAACCATTACTTGCAGAAGAGATGGGCATAGTAAAACTTGTCTCAGGCACAGTAACAATTATTGCAGGTGAGTACCAGGGTGTAAAAGGACCAGCGAATACTTATTCAAATATGAACTTGTGGCGAGTAGAGCTAGACGCTGACGGAGAAATGGCTATGTCATTTCCTGCAACCAACAACGCATCAATATTTGTAATGGAAGGTAATCTCGAAGTTAATGGAACGCAAGTAAACGAACACG
>JAGPDB010000041.1 GCA_018057765.1 Acidimicrobiia bacterium | reverse complement strand
AGTTAGTATTCTGGAGAAATTTCGACGACGTGGACTTGGGCGATTGTTGTTAGGTAAAGTTCTCTTTGAGCTGAAAAGCCGTGGAGTAAAAGAAGTGATATTAGAAACAAATGCTGAAAACCCCTTTGGGGCACGTTCTCTCTATTCATCGGTCGGATTTACGATCACGAAAAAACATCTGCGATCTAGAAAACCAGTTAAGTCAGCTACCACTTAATATCAGTACGCCAAAATTTTTACTGACTGGAACTACTTTAAATATTGGTTTTCTGACCTGAGTGGGGTTTACTTTCTTAACCGTTCTTAGAATCGAAATTATATGCTTCTGGTCTAAGTAATGGCAGGAAAAGATTCTGTTCTCGAAGCTTTCGACCACCATCTATATCCACATCTGCGTATAAGATCTGTTCTTGGTCGTTAGCTTTTGTAATAATACTACCCTTGGGGTGTACAACAATTGACTCTCCACAGAAATCCATTTTTTTTCTTTTAAATAAAAGTTAGGCACAGCGACAATTGAGAGTTGCTTACATGTTGCTTGCATTTCAGAAACGAAAGGATCGTCAATCGCCAATGAGTGCTCTTCAACATTCTGATCTCTATGTTGCGGAAAGAATGGATAAAGCTGTAGTTCTGGAAAACAGATAAGCTCTGTAGCGTTGGCGGAAGCTTCTTCTATTGCGCTTATGGTTTTATCTTTATTTTTTTGGATAGTATCGCTAAGTTTGAGTTGAGCCAGAGCCATTCGCATTAGAAATCCCTTCAATATAAGGCATGATGCTAACACAATTCTGATTGGTGTCTGATTGAAGAATGGGCTCATAGAGTATTATCGATTTCTGCTCTGATATCATGTTAATCATGACCGAACAATTTTCTTGTAATCATTTCAGTTTGAATCTCCCTGCTGGAGAAGATCAAAGTAGTATTCCGAAACTTTTAAAACATCTAGCTTCTACAATAGAAACAATGGATAGTGAAATGAAAGTGCAAGATATTACATTCAACATGGAGATGGATGACAATGGAAAAGATTTACCATATTTTACGGTTTACTTTTATCCGAGTAATTCATAATAAGTAACTGGTACCTCTTATTACTTATAAGAACAACTTTGGAGAGTAACTCGTAGCAACCCGAGGTATTATTGTTTTGGTAGCTTTTCAATAAAGGACGTGAAATATGCGTATTGCTGTTACGGGGGCTAGAGGTAATGTCGGACGGGAAGTAATTAATTATTTCCATCAAACAGGTGAGCTTCGATTGCCTGCTGGCGATGGTCGTGTGTCGTTTGTGAGTAGATGTGATGTAGGTCGATGCTTAGGCGAGTTGGCACTTCGTGAAGATGATAGATCTATTCATGAAGTAACCGGTCCAAGTGGATTCAATATGTTCCAAGTCGCGGAACAGCTCTCCACTTCAGAAAAAACTATCGAATATGTCAATGTGAGTCCTGAAGAATTTAAAGAGCAAATTATCCAGGCAAGTTGGGACCCGTGGTGGATATTTGCATACACTTCAATGTTTGAATCAATTCGCGAAGGTCGATGGGAAAAGGTCTCAAAAGATGTCGAGGATTTAACTGGACGCGCACCAGTTTCTTTTAGAGAAATCGTAGAGGTAAAGTAAATCAGTACGCCCAAGCATATCGGGTTGGAATAACTTTAAATAGTGAAATTGTTATATAACACACTTGAATAAAATAACTGATGTATGAGATTTAAATTGTATTTAAAAATTTATTTATTTCCTTCACAAATTTATCTCGTGCATCAAACATTGGCCAGTGGTTAGCTTCAAAAAAAGGAATTGTATCTAAATTTTCTTTTTCGGAAAGTCGTAATGATTCTTGTGAGAGAGATGAAGTACCATACCAAAAACATTTTTTAGTAGTAAGCCCGATATACATTTTCCCAAGTTCATCTCCGCCTAGAGCAACAATGCGACTTGCTAAACTTTGAAAAGCCACAGGGTCACATTTATTAAGACTAGTTAAATAGCTTCCTGGTATATCTCCGGATTGGATTAGGTCAGCAACTTTATCTTTAAAATTTTCAAACCATGTTCCAAACTCATTTGAAGTGGCTGCTTCTCTTGAAAAGAATGTATCCGCATTTGTAAGATTTCCTTCGACATTAATAATGCCATGTATCATCTCAGGATACTGTGAAGCCAGCATTGTCGCAATATCGCCACCAACAGAATGGCCAATAATAACAATAGTTTTTTTAGTACGGTTTTCCAAAATGATATTTTTCAAACTTTTTACGAGCGATTCAAGTTCACAATTATCTTCAATAAATGGTGTATTGCCAAATCCAGGCAGGTCAATAGACGTCATAGCTAAATGAGGCATATTTGGATCATCAAATAAAAAATCCCAAACATTAGAAGAATCACCCAAACCATGTATTAGCCACAACTCAGCATCAGAGATACCATCTCGGTGGGTGTGCGCCCATTGTAAGTTCATTACCATAATCTAAGTCTATACAAAAATAGTATGGTACGCCGCCCAGTGCTTGAACCTAAGAACCACCAGATTAAGAGTCTGGTGCTCTGCTAATTAAACTTACCGTTAGGGCTAATTTGTCAAGTGCTAAAAGTGCGATACTAAACAAATAAGGTGGTAAAATATTAGTATGATTAAAGATCTACCTGGTTTAAAA
The DNA here is from genome assembly GCA_018057765.1 of Acidimicrobiia bacterium. Classification (NCBI taxonomy): domain Bacteria; kingdom Bacillati; phylum Actinomycetota; class Acidimicrobiia; species Acidimicrobiia bacterium. The sequence continues at coordinate 3,855 of JAGPDB010000041.1, read as the reverse complement.
TTAGATTCTGAAAAGATAATTGAGCTTTGTAAAAAATATGGTGTTATAGAATTAAGGTTATTTGGTTCGTTTGCAACAGGTCAGCAACACGAGAATTCTGATCTTGATTTACTCTATGCTTTGGATGATAGCAAATGTATAGGTTGGGATATTTATGTTTTTTGGGATGAGCTTGAAGTTGTAGTCGGTAGGAAAGTCGATTTAGTGCCTATAAAATTTGTGCCAGAAAAATATTATGAATTCATGGTGAAACCTTCAAAAGATTTTTATCATGCTGCCTAAAAAACTAATTATATATAATATTGAAAATATCATTTTTGCATGTGAAAGAATAATTACAGTAACCAAAAAAATGCCATTTGAAGTTTTTGAAGTTAATGAAGATGCACAAGATATAGTTTTAATGAACTTTATAAAAATCGGTGAATGCGCAAACAGAATTTTAGAAGAATTGGACAGCAATATTTCAAATTTATTAAGACCAGCAGTAGCGATGCGTCATAAAATCGCTCATGGGTATGACGTGTTAGACACTTTGCGTATATTTGAGTCTGCAACCGAGAATGTTCCGCAACTAACAATAAAACTAAAAAAATATATTTCAAAACAATAATTAATAGATGTCGGGCTATTGACTAGGGTAAAACTTATCATAATTGTTAGTACACTCAATCATATCCGATTGGAACGGCTTTGAATAGAGTGGTTGAAGTATCTCGGGACTTACTAAGTTGCTAGGCGATTCTGGAATAGGATCTATTTTTTTATTAATCATAGAATGTTTAGACTATTACAACCGACCGGAATCAAAAATAAGTTTTTTAGCTTTTGTTTTTTTTAGATGTTATTTTTCCTCTTAAGAGGCCAATGTTAAGTGAGAATGAACATAGAAATTGTCGCACAGGAACAATCCAAACTGCAGCCGCCATTGAATTGATTGTTAAGAGTAGAAATGTAGAAGCTAGAAGATTAATCTGCCATGGCAGAGTAGTTTCAAGGTTGGGTTCTTTAAACGATTTTATAATGAGTGGAAGAAAAACGATTGTTTCTACAATTGCTATGACGTAAAGGTTCGTCGTAGCATTATCAGTGATAAACCATATTGTTAGTCCAATGAGTGCACCTATAAGTCCAATTTTATCTGGCAACTCAAAATAGATATGTCTGTTTCTAATTGCAAACAGTACAATTAAGAATGAGGCAGTAGTACCGACTGCAGTGAAAGGTACTGGACCCCAAGAATTTTCAGCTATTAGAGAAGCCATGTTGGATATATTTATTACAGTGAGCATAATAAAAGTAGCAACGCTTGCAGTAACTTTCTTTTTTGCAACATCAATTGTGTACCAACCTGCGCTTATAGCAAAGGTAACACCTGTAAGGATTGAAAAAACTTCTGAAAGGCTCATAGTAAATTATATCCTAAATTATTAGTACGCCGCCCGGGATTCGAACCTAAGAACCTGCAGATTAAGAGTCTGATGCTCTGCCAATTGAACTAGCCACAAGTTATATCGTTAAAATAAATGGTAATTTCACATAAATCAAGTTAGTCATATTAATTTTGTTCTTAAGTTGAGTTTATAAAACAAACTCCCAGAAGTTATCAGAATTTACGGTTTCGAACTTTGCGTCTTTATATGTATTTATCCATAACTTAGGTGGTTTGACGATTTTATTTGAATATTTGAATTCATATCCGAATAGATTTCCTTCACGTTCTTCTATGAGATCAATCTCTTTTTGGTCATATGTTCGCCAAAAATAAATATTTGCCAAGATATTTTTGTAGCTGCGTTTTTTCATGCGTTCTGCAAACATAAAGTTTTCCCAAAGTTTTCCTACATCGTTTCGTCGATCTAGTGAATTAAAATTATTGATGATTGTATTTAGTACGCCGTTATCAAGAAAATAATATCTTGCTGTCTTAGTTACTTCACTTCGTAAGTTTCGAGAGAATCCTCTTACTTTTACTATTACAAATGACTTTTCTAGTAGATCCAAATATCGTTCTACTGTCTGTTTGCTTAATTCAAGATTATTTCCAAGTTCGTTTAATGAAACTTCATTGCCGACTTGGTGTGCGATGAGTATTAGCAGATCAAAAATTTTATCTGCATTTTTTATTTGCTCAAGTTCAAGGATGTCTTTATATAGATAGGAGTCAACAAGTGTTTTTAGATAGTCTTTTTTCTCGTCTACGTTTATTGTCTCGATGACTTCTGGGTACGTTCCGTAGATCAGAAAATTTTCTAATTGTTGTTGTGTCGAAAATTGGTTAAATTGATCTTTGTATTCTAAAACTGAAATAGGGAAGAGTGTTATAATTTTCTGTCGCCCGGTAAGTGGTTCTCCAATTTTATTTGCGAGATCAAAACTTGATGATCCTGTAGCTATAATTCGAAGGTTAGGTATATGGTCAACACAAATTTTCAGACCTAAGCCGATGTTGCGAATTCTTTGTGCCTCGTCGATAACTAAAAGATCCAGGTTTGATAATGCACTTTTGATTTTTGTTATTGATTCAGATTGTATAATTTTTCGAAAATCAATATCGTCACCAGTAGTTGACAAAACATTTTTGTGATTGGTTTGTGCAAGATAGCTCTCTACCAATGTAGTTTTTCCTGCTCGTCGTGGGCCATATATAACCAATACCCTCGCGGGAAGCAACTTTTTTTCGATCATTTCAGTAGTGTAGTAACGCTTGATCATGGCTCTAACTTACCATATTTAACCTAATTTGGCAAGTCAAATTGCCAAATTAGGTAAAATGATGGGTTGTGTTCCTAAGATTAGGGGTTTCGTCTTGGCTATTGATGCTTTATTTCAATTCAAAAAGAGAAATCACAAATCAAAACGACCAAAACCACTTGGGACTGGAACCGATTCGAGGAATGGTCGAGTAGCATCGATAGATTAGTTTCTGTTTTTAAAATTAATGGATAAATGATCCTATGACCGTTTGGCACGAATATCGGCGAGTACTTCTATGTCGATGAGGCCATCGTTGCGAATGCGTCCGTCATAATTTTCGAAACCTAGGAAATTTTCAATCGCAGTGTTTTCTAAATCACCCCACGTCAAGTCATCAGAATCTGTTGCAAGAAAACCCTCTGATCGTAGAATACTTTTTAGTTCTTTTACATAATCCGGAGAAATGGCTCGCAGATTTTTCGGATCGCTAGGAAAATATGACAGTTTGTGGATTTCGTAGCATCGGTTAAGTTCGACAATCGGGTCTAAGTGGTCGTAAACAGAGATATCAATTTTTTTCGACCCGTGTGATTGGAATCCACTACCAGCTTCAAATACAAGTATTCCAGCTGCTTGCATTCCACGAATTTCACCACCGGCATCTTGCCCAAGTTGAAGTGCTCTTAATAAACGTGGTGCTAGATCACCTGAGGTTGAATCAATAAAGTCCACCATTGCATCGACGACTGAAGTAGAGCGTAATAAGTTTCCGACTGCGACGGATTTTTTGCCTATTCGAAAAGTTGTATTTCCCGGTAGTCAGGTAAGTTCTTCGCCGCTATATGCTGCACACTCTCCAGTTGTACTGAGTATTGCTAATTGTCTTTGGGTTTCGTCTGGATCATCTTTTCGGATTATTTCAATCACTTCAGAAGGAGATTGACCTTTCTCCAATAAGTTCAATGCCATTTCAGCATGGTCAGGGTTAGAGAAACCTTGGGTTGCGACAACACCAACAGAACCTTTCCCGAATATTGCATTAGTAGCAACGCCAGGAAACTTGGACTGCACAGCAATACCAATCTCAGATTTATCATCAGAAATCGCCAGGATTGAGAAAGTCATATTGACATAATACTATAAAATATAAATTGGTAC
>JAGPDB010000040.1 GCA_018057765.1 Acidimicrobiia bacterium | reverse complement strand
TAGACAACCAACGTTTTCTCCAGCGCGACCTTCATCAAGAAGTTTACGGAACATTTCAACACCAGTAACAACTGATTTTGTTGTGTCATTCAAACCAACAATTTCGATTTCTTCGTTAACTTTAATAACACCACGCTCGATACGACCGGTAACAACTGTTCCACGACCAGTAATTGAGAATACATCCTCAATAGGCATTAGGAAAGGAAGTGTAATATCACGTGCTGGTTCTGGAATGAAATCATCAACAGCGACCATTAGCTCAACAATTTTATCTTGCCAATCTTTGTCACCTTCAAGAGCTTTAAGCGCAGAAACACGAACGATAGGAGTATCGTCGCCAGGGAATTCATATTCGTTAAGAAGTTCACGGATTTCCATTTCAACAAGTTCAAGAAGTTCTTCGTCTTCAACCATGTCTGATTTGTTAAGTGCAACAACAATAGATGGAACACCAACTTGGCGAGCCAAAAGAATGTGCTCACGAGTTTGAGTCATAGGACCATCAGTTGCAGCAACTACAAGAATCGCTCCGTCCATTTGTGCAGCACCAGTGATCATGTTTTTAACATAGTCAGCGTGACCAGGACAGTCAACGTGTGCATAGTGACGTTTTTCAGTTTCGTACTCAACGTGTGAAACGTTAATTGTAATACCGCGTTCACGTTCTTCAGGAGCTTTATCAATGTTTGCAAAATCAACAGCTGAATTTTTTCCACCGAATCTATCTTGCAACGTTAAAGTAATAGCAGCGGTAAGTGTTGTCTTACCATGGTCCACGTGACCAATAGTTCCAATGTTTACGTGCGGCTTGGTGCGCTCGAATTTTTCTTTAGCCATGAGGCAACCTTTCGTTAGATCTTCTAGGGAGAGACATCTTATTATTATTCTTTTGTCTTTCGGACAAGAAATACTATACTATCAGAATAGGAAAATAAAAGTTGTGCTCTAAACAAATCTATTTATTTGCAATAAATTAATCATATCGGATTTTGATCATCAAACAATTTAATCAATAATTTTAACCAAATCTTTGGTTTAAGACGCAAACCTTTTTTCCCAATATTCTCTTCAGTGATATCTTCGGTTTTTAAAGTCACTAATTCATAAGTACCTTTATTTGGATTAAAGAACTCCTTCCCTGTTCTTTCTTCCCAGCTATAGGAACCAACTTCCACATAAAAGAGAATTTCTTGGTCATGCTCTTTCACTTTAGATATAGACAGAATTGGCCCAATTTTTATTAGTTGACATGCCAATTCCTCTTTTAATTCTCTCAATAAAGCTCTCTGGAGTATTTCAGGCAAGTGCTTACGATCAAATTTATCTTTTATCACAGGTCGATCCGAGTTTTTAACCCTACCGCCGGGAAAAGCCATATAGTGGCGTATCTTTCCTGGTCTCGTACGTTTTATAAATAAATATTGATCTTCACATTTTATTAATGCTCTAACTTTTATACGAGAAATAGGAACTTTTACTGTCAATAGATCACGATTGTATTCTTGTAAAATTTCGTTATTTAAATTGACCATTCATAAAAATTATCACACTTAAGCATTTTCTTATGCATTATTCTCTTGGTTTCAAATGTAATGTTGATTTTATACATTACATTATAAATTCAAAAAGTACTATAAATAGCAGTTTAATCATACATTTTTACGTTTATCGCGCATTAAACGAAATTAATTCATAATTTTCTATTGCAATTTAAGCATTTGTATTTTAATATACTGAAGTAGGACATAAGGTTTAAATAACCCAGTCCCTAAAAAAGACAAACCATATGTCGAAAGGACAAAACAATGAGACCTAACTTAAAACAGGACCGCGCAAGAGCAGATGCAGATGCGCGAAAAACTTCGGAAGGTTCAGCGCAGCTAACCCAAATAGACAATGGAATGAACTCAATGGTGGCTGGTTTCAGAGGTCGATCTGATGGTAAATTTGCAGATAGTATTTTCAGATTTAACGCTGAAAAAGCAATTGCAATCGCACACTTATCTAGAGCTTTCGATGATTTTGCACTTGGCGAAGGTAAATTTGCTCATCTTATTGAACTATACGATGAAGAAACGCAAATTAAATAAATTGAATTATCAAAAGATTTCGAAAGGAAATATAAAATGCCAGTACAATTAGAATATGCAGACGGTGGAACAATCACAGATCAAAAAAACAATGTCGTAAATTATGTAAACCAATTAATTGATCAAGTTATAAGTGCCCGTGTTGGAAACGATATGATCGGTGTGAGACGTGATGCAACTATTGAAGTCCTAAGAGGGCAATTTAGACCTAACATCGAAGAAATATCAGGTATATTAGATAGGTTTGCAAATGGCGTAGTAGCTGGAATGGGTGTCTTCCAAGCGGCAGATAAACTTTAAATCAAAAATATCCCAACAAATTTAAAGACCAGTCGCACTATATACCTGGCCTTGCAAAAACTATATAAAAATGTTTTATTAAACGCGCCCAAGATTAGGATGAAGATGGATCTCAACGCATTACGAAGTGAATTGCAAGGTTATATTGACGAACGCTTCAACAACAAAGTGAAAACTTATGCCACTGTTCAACCATTATTCGGACCCATAGTAAATTCGATTCAACGAAGTAGCAGCATTTTTGAAGGAGACACCTTGCAAGGTGACTCTATCTCAAATGCATTAAATGGAGCTGAAGCAGTGAGAACAGAAATTACTTCAACAGCTAAAGATTCATTGTTAACACCTAGTCTTGGATTTATAAACTCAGCAAAATCTTTAGCAGAGGGTGGTGCATAATGTCAGAATTTAAAGTTGATACCGCTGCAGTTAACAGTCAAACAGCTACCTATAATGAACATTTGGTCTTATTTGAAGCTGAACGCAATCACTCTAAAGCCAGCGTCGCTACTATAGGGACTTCAATAACCAGTCTCATTGCGAGCCATCAAAGTTCACTTGGGAAAGTAAACAGTTTCAAAGCTAAACTTACAGGACTTCTAGCTACTGCCAAGACTGAGTTAGCAACACTTAAAGCATCTCTTAAAACAGCTGAAGCGAACTTAGCACAAGCCAAAAAGACCCAAACGGCAGCAAACATAGATGCGACCACCTTTAGTGCTTCTGGACCACCAGACCCAGGTATAAGAAAGCTTGCTAATGCATCAGTGGCACTTACAACAACAAAAAAGGCTGGTTTAGAATCAGACGTTACAGAAAAACAAGCAGACATAGACGGCTTGACTGACTTAATAGCAAAAGCAGACGTCGAAACATCATCGACAACAGCTCAACTTGCTCGTGCTTTACAAATTTTACAACAAGTCAATTCATACAACAGTTTAGATATGGTTCAATTGAATGTACATTTCAGGGGACTAAACTTAGTTAGCAAGGTGAAACAATTTACATCAGACGTTGAAGCGAATGATGCAAATGCTGAAGCAACTCTAAATTCTGGTCTACCTGATAAAAATTGGTTTAGCACGTCAGAAGCAAAACAATTAAAGACATTCTTTACTGATAAAAGTGCAGGCACCGTTGCATTGCTCAAAAAAGCAAAGGCTGAAGGGAATATGCTTAGCGAAGCGATATATGCTAAAGCCAACCCTGGAATGCCTACCGTTGATCAAATATCTGGTGGTTCGGCTCAATCACAGGGCTCTCCAAAAACTGTAATACCAGGGCCAGCACCAATAACAGGCGAAATTCCCACTACGAAACCACCAGGCAAGAATGTATCTTCGACTCGATCAAAGGGTTCTAGCACAAAAAGAGTCGCTCCTCCTGGTTCTATGGGGGTTGGCGCTGACGGGTATGTGTACCCATCCTTGGTCGGTGATGGTTCTTATACTGTAAGTACATTCGGGCGTATTGGTGACAATTCGGCCAATGCCGGAGGTGGACTGCTACAAGTTGGTTCCGGAACGGCACGAGCATTTTGGACTGGCCTAGGGTCACCTTTCAAACAAATTGCTACAGGTGCTATTGGGTTAGACGCACACCAAATGGGTAGAGGGGCAGCCCAACTTCAGAACTTCCCTCAAGGAGCAGCCACTGTACTTGACGGCGCATTAGACACAGGAGCCTATACGGTACGATCATTTGTAGGTGCAGTAGAACTTGTGCCAGCAGCAGGCGGTGATGGCATTAGAGCGATTTCCCATCAACTGACTTCTAGTGCACATGCACTACATGAAAAACTACCAGGTATCTAAAACTTAGCACCATAAAATCTGTTATAAGTGGTGTTTAAATATTAGCTTTCTAATTATATTTGTATTTGATCAAATTTTATTGGTTATAGTTTTGTATATAATGCGTTGTGATTTCTAAAAGCAAAGACATCATCAATACAGTTGCAAACAGAAAAGCTCAACCTGCACAATTAGCTTTAACACACTTTGACTTAATGTACCATATGTCGTAAAATAGCTTTATGCCCATTCGCCCAAAGCGCAGACCGAACAGACCCGCTATAAGTGATCGTGACTTAGTTAAATCTGGTGATTATAAGGCTTTATTTAACAAAAAAAGAAAAAGCGGATACCTAGATTCATCAATTATTGAAGATATCATTTTTGCAGGTAAAGGTAACCTTTTAGCTAAAAATATTTCTAGATTTAATCCAAAAACTTACACCCGAATCGCCAACCTAATGTTAAAAGGTGATGAAGCAGAAATACTTGCATTAATTAAAAATCTTAAAAAATTTGAGGGTTTAAATCATAATGTTGTAGTTGCAAGTTTAATAGAGAATGGTAATATTCCGATATTATTAGATAATTTTAGGAAATTTGATAAATTGTCATTTTTAGAGAAAATTAAATTTATAGACGAATTGGTTAGAAGAGGCAACTCAGAAAATATAGATTTATACAGTTCAAAAATACCTGAAACTCAACATAGTGAAATAAAATTTGGTGCAAATCAAAATGGGAAATCAAGAACAGGTCATGTAACGCATCGATCTATACTTGAATCAGATGCAAACGATAGCCCGATATTAGTTGTGGATACGACTCTAATAGTGACTCCTATGCAATTTCACTTCACAAGCCAAAGACCGGAAGAAATTATCGAAGCTATACGGAAAGAATTAGAAATTATAACTAGCAGACCAAAAAGTGAAAGATCTAAACTGTTTCATGAGTTGGATGGCGAACTTCGCCATGACCCAACCTCATTACTAGAAGGCACACTTAAAGTCGAAACTCCCCGCGTGCCACCACCAGCTAGATAGATCTACAAAGTTTAGTAAAAACTATTCGCCTCTAACCTTTGCAACAATTTCTTCAGCAATAGCATTTGGAACTTGTTCGTAGTTAGCAAATTCCATAGAGTAACTTGCACGACCTTGAGTTTTTGAACGCAATTCGTTTACATAACCGAACATATTTGCAAGCGGAACTTTCGAAGTAATAACTTGGGCATTACCACGTTGAACCATACCCTCAACTTGACCACGACGTGAGTTAATATCACCAATAACATCACCCATGTAATCTTCAGGAGTAACAACTTCAACTTTCATCATAGGTTCTAGCAATACAGGCTTTGCTTTACGCGCTGCCTCTTTATAACCCATAAGTCCAGCAATACGAAAAGCCATTTCAGAAGAGTCAACATCATGATATGAACCATAAGTAAGAGTAACTTTCACGTCGACTACAGGATAGCCAGCAAGAACACCTGTTTCCATAGCGTCAATACAACCCTTTTCTACAGCAGGTATATATTCACGAGGAATAACACCACCAGTAATCTTATTTACAAATTCGAAACCGGCACCCTTTTCATTTGGCTCAACGCTCATAACAACATCAGCATATTGTCCAGAACCACCAGATTGTTTAACGTGCTTGTATTGATGTTTCTCAACTTTGCCTGTAATAGTTTCGCGATAAGCAACTTGTGGCTTACCAACATTAGCTTCAACACCAAATTCACGGAACATACGATCAACAAGAACCTCGAGGTGAAGCTCACCCATACCAGCAATAATAGTTTGGCCGGTTTCTTCATCAGTATGAACACGGAAAGTTGGATCTTCTTCAGAAAGTGAACCAAGAGCTTTAGCAAGCTTGTCTTGGTCTTGTTTGGTTTTTGGCTCAATCGCAACAGAAATAACAGGCTCTGGGAAAATCATCTTCTCAAGAATGATTGGATTATTCTTGTCACAAAGTGTGTCACCAGTAGTAGTGTTTTTAAAACCAAGACCAGCAACAATATCACCAGCATAGGCAATATCGATATCTTCACGATCACTAGCGTGCATACGAAGTAGACGACCAATACGTTCTTTTTTATCGCGCGATGAATTATAAAGTTCTTGACCTTTTTCTAGCTTTCCAGAATAGATTCTAAAGAAAGTAAGTTTTCCGTAAGGGTCAGCAACAATCTTAAATGCAAGAGCAGAGAAAGGTTCGTCGTCATTTGCGTGACGTTCGTCATGTGTTTCTTCGTCCATTTTTAAACCATCAATAGCAGGTATATCTAATGGGCTAGGAAGGTAATCAACAACTGCATTAAGCATAGGTTGAACACCTTTATTCTTAAATGCAGAACCTGTAAGAATTGGAACGAATTCGTTAGCAA
>JAGPDB010000039.1 GCA_018057765.1 Acidimicrobiia bacterium | reverse complement strand
AAAAGTATCAAAAGGTTTTAACGCCTCTACAACAGATTCAACATATAAAAGTGGATTCATGAGCATACAAGAGGGCATTGCTGCCCTCAAGCCTTAAAATTAGGCCAAAGCTACAGCTTTAGTACCTTCTTTCAAAGTGATGCGCAAAACTTTGCCTTCAGCTGTTTCTTCCAAAGCAAAAGTACCATCTTTCTTCAACTCTGTATAAGTGTTTTGAAGTGTGGTGAAAATTTGTTGTGGATCCAAAGTAGCAGGAACATTGTTGTCAAAACCGCCAGCGGCGTAGATTACACGAATAGTGGACATAGAATAAAAACCTTCTCAAGAAATAAAAGAAGACATACGGCGGAATTGCCATATGTCTTTAATGTTACAATATCAAAATGATAAAGTAACTGATTTGCCACCAGTTGTAATGGTGACAGTTGTACCAGCGGTAGCATTAAGCATAAATGCTTGATAAGCAAACTCATCAGAGCCTACAGCGCTAGTTGGTAAAGCAGCTAAAGCTGCAAGTTCGTCTAATACTGCAGCTTGTGGAGCCACAGGAGTAGGAGCAGTCAATGTAGCAAGAGCAGCTAGTGCACTCAACTCATTTAAAGCTGTTTTAGCATTCGACATATTTTTCAACCTTCAAGTTTAAAACCAATTGTGGATTAATGGTAATGCAGCTTTAAGCATAATCAATAAGCCATACACTTCTTGCGAAGTCATTGGAATTGATAATTTTTGAGACTGCTCTCCATTTTGTTGAACACTTAAAAAGTAACCACCCTTTTCAGTATTCAAGTTTAGTGCAATGGTTTTACTAATACCATTATACTCATGAAATAAACTAGTATCAGAACCAGTCTCAAAAGCATAAAGAATATTAATCAAATCATTGACACCTAATTTGCAAGAAATTTTCTGTTCTTCCCAATTATAGATTTTTGTCTTGCCTCTTGCTTCCTTAAAAGGAGCAATTTGCATAGAGACTGAACCAGTCTTAAATCTATCTTCTTGTTTTTCTGGTTTTTGCAACTGAAATCTTGCAGCAGTTTTACCTTTAAAAATAGTATACTGCGCTGGAATGGTGTTAATCATTGAAACACCAACTGCTACGTTATCCATAAGTCCTCCTTAAAAGGGAACTTTAGGAATATTAGCACCAGCAGCTTTCACTACTCTTTTAGGCGCTACAGTCTCTTGTGGAGCTGTATCATTACGTGGAGCAGATGCAGTTGTAGCACCAGTAACAGACACACCAGCATTAGCCATTTTTTGCAAAACAGCTTGGTCTAAGTTATGTCTAGCTTCTGAGCTAGGAACTTCAACAAAATTTTCATATGTGCCATCATCTTTTTTACGAGATGGTAACGCAACAAAAATTCCACTTTCAGTTTTTGCGCTTTTAAGAACCGTAAAACGAGTCTTTAAAACACCAGATGTGACGTATCCACCACCAAGATTCTTATCTGTATCTTTAGGAGGGAAGTACGAAATATTAATTTCCAAAATATATAACCTTCATATAACATTTATTAGTATGTTACGGAAGCACGGTTATCCTGTACATTTGCCATGAGGTTATGCTCAGGAAGCACGACCGAAACATTATCCCCAGTTTCAGCGATATGTGGAATCAAAAGCGTTTCGAAAATAGCTCTTGTATCCAATTCGCGGTCGCCAAGAATACGCGTGATACCAGGGACAATACGATTGTCACCTAGTTCAGCAAATGGAATCCATTTATGAACAGCTTTGGTAGCGCCATGAATAGAACCATCATTGTTGATGCAGTTGTTTTTAATTAGCCCAATTGTACGCTGTGTATGATTAATACAACCAATTGCGTAGTCGTGACCACGACCATTGTGCCAAATTTTTACTAACGTGCCTGTCTTTGTTGACATAAAATTAACCTTCAAATTAACCAAAAAAATAACTATTTTCTAACATAAGTGATAAAAGATAATTCAAGCTCTTCACCAAACGGATGCAGATGAATTGAATTTCTAGAATCAAAAATATCATTTGATAGGCGAGCTTTGTCAAAAAAAGCATCAACATTTTCAAACGATTTATTAAAAACAGTTATATAAAAAACAGAAATATAATCAAATAAAAGATTATAAATTTGTTCACCACCAATAACATTAATTTCATTAGAACTAATATTTAAATCAGATATTAATTTAAAAAAAGATTCTAATGAATTTACAAGATGAACTTCTGGGCATACACCAAACTTAGCTATAGTATGATTAACTTTAAGCTCAAGTTCTGGCACAATTAGTTTTTTTGTAAAAACTATATGCCTCCTGTTAGGTAAAACATGAGGCAGAGAACAGAATGTATTATAACCCATTACAATTGTTGAGTTTTTTGTTTTCTCTGCAAACCTTTTAAGGTCAACAGACGAACGATACAACAATTGATTTTTGTAACCTATACCATTATTTAAATCACAGGCTACAAATAAGTTCATACCAATGAAATGCTTTTAATACTTGTAAATTTAACACCAGTATTTTTAATATGCAAAATAGTTTTCTTCGAATATGGTCTAATCGAATCACTATATACAGTTACATTATAACCTTTTTCAATCAAAAAGTTAATAGTATTAATAAATACTCCGTTAATATCTACACCTAAGATATGAATATCATATTCTTCTGGACGTAATATAAAGTCCAATTGGTCGCCATTAAATAACAGCGTATCATTATCATGGGTTGTTAATGAGATTTCATTATTAATATGAAATAACTCATCTTCGCACAATTTGATATTAATCACTTTAGTTGCTTGAACAGCAGATGACATATTTACTTTGTCAAAAGTTTCAGCCAAACGATTAATATTAACGAATGCTCCGCAAACGTTGCTGTGGGTTTTGACTCAAAAATGCAGTCAATTTAGATGCCATTACATCGCCATTTGGTAAAAAACGATTTGATGTTTTGCTACAAAAACTATCAGCAATGCCAAAGGCAAATACAGCTACTTTTTTCATTAAAATTTCCTAGTTCGCCATAAGCAAACAATTACGTGTATGAGAATATAGACATCAAAATTAATGCCAACGTCTTTTTACAAAGACATACCTCATTAGTATACTAAACACGATAGTGTCTAAAATATTACTAACTAAGTATAAAGTCTCCTAGTTGTGTACTAGAGAGTTTATATAAAATTGCATTTGCAATATTTCTTACATTACAATCAGTACGAGAATAAACAAAATAAAGTACTCATACATCAAATTACTATAAGCAAAATCAGATAGCAATTGGAGCTTTAATAGCCTCATGCGATTGATAGCCGTGTAACTCAAAGTCTTCAAATTTGAATTCATTATAATTCTGACCGTTGTAATTGATTGTTAGCGTAGGCAGAGCTAAAGGCTCTCTTTCTAGCTGCGTTAAAACTTGGTCCATATGGTTGGTGTAGATATGTGCATCACCTATAGTATGAACAAATTCGCCATATTCAAGCCCGCAAATTTTTGCCAATATCATCGTCAACAAAGAATAACTAGCTATGTTAAAAGGAACCGCTATCTTCACATGTAGTCGTTAATTACATACCGTTAATTTAATAACTGCTGCATATCACTATGCAGACGAGACTATATCACAATCCACAATATGTGGACTCTTTTCATTTCGAGCCACTTGGCCCTACTCTACTCCCTTCCGCATAAGCGTGGTTTCGATAGTCGTTAGGCATTTATTCTTTAAAATAATCTGGATAGTTTGGACTTTTAACTCTATTCATTACGGCTGTAATGCTTAGTCCGAAATATCGAGATGCATCGGCATAAGAAATAAATCTTATACCTTCACAATTAATAGCGCTGCCCTGATTGTCACCTTGCTTATAAAGAGCACTTTGCTGCTTAGGTTGCCCGTCAATATACCAATTTAAATATTTGATATTGTGACTAAGACATCTATAGCGAATTGTGACAACAGGAATACCGAGAGCAATAGAGGCATCATGATAAGACTCGTAAATAATATCATTTACAAGAATACGAATTCTATTTGGCGGCTTTTTATTTAAAGCTTTTATAGTAGAAGACATTTTAGCAATAATAGCATCTCTATTAGGATGTAATTGCACAATGTCTCCGCCGTGTAGCTGTTCTAGATATGTTATAGACATTAGTCCAATCTAGAGCATCTAACTCTTTTTGCTCATCGGTCTTAATATCAAATGACTCATATAGTATTTCAAAACGAAAATTAGAAGCACCATAAAGATTCCAAGCATTTTGTAAATAAACAGAATGATGAATACCTTTATTTAATTTCCAAGTATGCGCATATTTACGCTTTTTAAAATCTACAGTAGAGCCAATATAATATTTGCTATTAATTATATTTGTAATTTTATATATAACACCATGCATAATATTCTCCTAAATTGCATTTAGGATAGTATGCTATATTAAATCATTAATTACAATACTTTAAAAAAATTTAGCACGGGATTGTCCATTAGGAGTTTCCCCGTTTAGAAAAGTTTGCTATGTGCATTACTACACAAAGGGGCAGTATAATTTACCCAAAAACAAATCGCCACTTCTTTGATACATCTGACAACTTAATTTGCCATTATGTACATAAAATTGAGATAAGGTATGACATGGAGGCAAACACTGTTTACCATTTTTTACATTTTCATGCGGACTAATTGTTTCATCTGGTAAGAATTGAGGATTCCACGCATTCAAAATATGTCTGCGACTAAATGGCTTATTTTTAATACCATCTATCAATACTTGAATCTGATCTATGGTGTAGTAATAAGCATCTAACTTATTAGTAGCACCCATATTAACCAAATCAGTACATGCAAACATTAAATCGTCATCATCTGGCTTTTCATAAACGGGCCACTTAGTCCACATTCTGCCATAGATTGGACCCAATTCCCCATCTTCCAATGCCCACTGATTCCAAATACCAACACCATTATCTTGTAGATATTTAGCATTAGTATCACCATTTAAGAACCACAAGAGTTCATGAATAATGGATTTTAAATGTACTTTTTTTGTTGTTACCAACGGAAAGCCCAACGAAAGATCGTATCTGCTTTGTGTACCAAAAACACTAATGGTTCCAGTACCAGTTCTATCTTCACGTAGCTGACCTTCATTAAGGACATGTCTCATTAGAGAAAGAAATTGTTTCAATTATTTATACCAAATGTTAAAGGTCGGATAGATATATCCGTTTTGCGAATCTGCCGTATGGTGGAAATCACGTTGTTGAGAAACTTGTTTCGAAACAGAGTGATTGTAACCAGTAGGCAGTTACGACAAAATAATTATATAAAACTACTTTTGTAGTAATAAAATGGGGGCTTGCGCCCCCAAAGGCGACCGTAATTGATAATTAACGTAAATTAAACAATACAACTATTGTATGTGTTTGCAACCATATACATAGTTTTAATCAATGCTATTCCTTTGCATTGAAGATATTGATAATCAAAAAGGTCTTCTCCTCCAACTATCCCCGGGGTTCCCCAGATCTGCAGTATACTTATATACTGAAGTCACTGGGACATCCCTGATGAGCTGGTGTTGCATGCATGTCTTCGAAGAGTGAAATTTGAATTCTACTATCTAATAATCCTATTATTAGTAGTAGAACATCCCAACCAAAGGTTGCGGATGATTGCCAAATTTCGAATTTTTTACTCTTCGAAGACAAAACTATTGAACAAAATCACACTTGTGATTATCAATTACATACCAAATGGAACATGCATCAATTCGATTAACGAAAGAGCATCTTTATTCATATCAAGATATCTAAACACCTTGTCAGAAAAACCACCTAAATATGTCCAGCCATCTGTAACACCAAAAGGTGTAGATTCTGCTGATTTAAAATTGAAACAAACTCTAAACGCATTTTTCCATAAATCACGCGAGAGTTTATAACCAGCCCATGTAGCTTTCATTGGATTGATGTCACCATCAGATAAAACGTAAACTACATCTGGGTTTGGCATGATTGTATTAGCTAAATCTACTGCAGTATTAAAAGCGGTACTACCACTATTCATACTACCAGCTAACTGGCTAGCAGACTTAATAACATCATGACCAGTTAACACTACTTCTTTAGCAGCGGTGCTAAATACAATAGTTTTAACATTAGCTTTATCCTTATAAGCTAATTGCAACATAGCAGCAAACACACACGAGGTATGTAATGGGGCTTTAACAGTAAAA
The DNA here is from genome assembly GCA_018057765.1 of Acidimicrobiia bacterium. Classification (NCBI taxonomy): domain Bacteria; kingdom Bacillati; phylum Actinomycetota; class Acidimicrobiia; species Acidimicrobiia bacterium. The sequence goes on along the minus strand of JAGPDB010000039.1, from coordinate 914 downwards.
TCACCCATTGAGCCACTGTGGTCCAATACAATCAAAACATTTTTTCCCAAAGTAGGAATGTTATTCACACTCTTATTCAAAGCAGTTGTTACAATGTTACGATATACTGGACTTGTTAAATTTTCATATGCATTAATAAACGCAAATGGAAATTGTTTGGACTTCGCCACTTTAGCATCATCTGTTAATTGATGCGTTAAGCTGTCAAGAGCACCAGCTGTAATACCAGCATCTTGAATATTGCGTAAATTACGCAACAACGCCATATAACCTACACGTCCAGATAAAATCAAATCTGACCATAACTGACTACTGCTTTTCTTGTCGTTTTTCAGTTGTCCATTAGCACTCAACTCGGTTTCCCAAGTATAAGGAGTTGCCAATGTGTCAGTCATAATCTTGCTAAAGATTTCAGATTGATTACTATCTTTTGGGACAGGATGAACAATACGCAGTAAATCTTTAAACGACAATCCATTATTGCGATTATATTTACCGAATTGATATTCATCAAAGTTATTGGTAGCCGCAGCAACACCCTTTTTAATAGCCAAAGGAATGCTATTTTTGTTACCAAAGATTTGCAATGCATAAGCATACAACTCTGTTAAGCTGTCGGCACGAGTAATAACTTTAGTGACGAGCAACTTAAGGTTCACAAATTGTTTTTTTTGAATAAACAATTCTTTAGCGAACAAAACGGTAGCAACTAAGGGGAATGTACGCATACCAATTTTAGTTGCAAACACAATAGTATTGGCAATAAAATCAAATGCATTTGCATCAACCAAAGCTTTTAAGGTTGATTGTACATTATTCATGTTATTTGCATGAAACGTATTCATATCATCTTTGCCATAAAAGGCAGCGACAATAGTTTCAAAAAACATTTGCTTGTCATTTTTTGCTAACTG
>JAGPDB010000038.1 GCA_018057765.1 Acidimicrobiia bacterium | reverse complement strand
TCCAGTCTCATGGTGTGACGCCCACCACATAAAACACTGGATAGACGGCGGTGAAACATCAATAGAAAACCTAGTATTAATATGTCGACACCACCACCGAAAACTACACTACGACCAACAATTCGAAGAAGACGCAAAACAACAATTCATAAAACACAAAGAAAAACACAAAAACCGACACCACGAAAAACAAAAACATAGGAACAAGTATGAGCATAAGCATAAATATCGCCAAGTATCATAAAAGTTATTGTGTTAATTATAACCTGTCACTATATAACCTGTCGCTATATAACCTGTCGCTATAAAACCTGTTACTAAAACCGTTTCGAATCAATAATGGCATTTTGGATCCCGGCAACATTCATGAAATTACTTACTTCGTTTGAATCAGATTCGTCAGCGTCTTTTTGCGTTTCCGTTGCCACTGCTACTGGCACTGCTACTGTTGCTGCTTCTTTTGCTGCTTCTGCTTCTGCAGGTGCTTCCACTGGTGCTTCCCCAGGTACTTCCCCAGGTACTTCCCCAGGTACTTCCCCAGGTACTTCCCCTGGTGCTTCGCTTTCTGAAACATCGGTTTCTTTTGGTTTTTCAGTTAGATCAATCACAGAACCTTGTAAACCATCTAGATCTTGCAAGTCTTCAACACCATCAGAAACTTTAGTGTCGGTCACACTAGAACTTATAACATTTGGTCCTTCTGAAGCATTCGGATCATCTAGGTCTTGTAGAACTACCGGATCCACAAGCTCATCACTGCGCTCCCCCAAATCTCCCTGCGCCTCCAACTCCACCAAATCAATAATAGGCTTTTCGCTGGCAATGCGATCTATGGACAGAACACCAAATCCTTCGCTTATAGATGATAAACCTACAACAACAAAAATGAATAAGCCAATAGCAACAAAAATCCATTGGGCTGCCAACACACCATAACTATCAGCAACTGCTCCAATACCAATAGTCCCAATAACAGAACCAATCGTATAACCCATAGAGGCAATAGATAGTGCTGTAGATTTCCTTTCACCGTTCATTCTATTTTGAATTGCATTATCGTGCAGATGAAAGCACATAGGACCAACTAATGCATTTATCATAAATCCGATAATAGCTATAGGTAAAGCCATATGCATTAAGACAATACCAACGACAACGACATAAACAATAATATTCATTGCCCAAACTACATTTATCTTTTCATAAACTCTCGAAACAAAAAAAGCACCTATAGCCATGACTATAAATATTGCTGAATACACCCAACCAGAATCCGTAACTTTTATACCACGATCGCGGAAATACTGTTGGTATAAAGACCAGTTTCCTTCACCTAATAAAGCATAAAAACAAAGCAAAGTGAGTACCTTCTTTATGTCACTATTTGCGCGCATTTCCTTCCATGTCATCAAAATATGCTTTGTGACTGAAACTTTTGCTTCTAAAGATTCTCCATCTAGCCTATGTTTGTCGCTTCTTGAAGATCGAGACTCGACCAAGAAATATACACAAATTATTGCAATACAAAAAAATATGATTTCCCCGATATATGGATAAGTATATGAAGAGATTTTTGCTTCAGGATTTAATGTATACAAATATGCACCAAGAGGGACAGTAAAGACTCTTGATACTGAAGAAAGTGTTAACATCTTTCCAGATAATTTTGAATATGAAGTTTTGTCACCATATGCTTCAAAAGTATCGTGTAATAGACCTTCTAAAGAGCCAGTTCTCATTGCCCACCCTAAACCAGCAAAAATTTGCAAGAACATCAATAAGATAAAATTATTAAAAAGTATTAAAGTCAAATCGCCAAAAGCGGTTAAGCCTAGGCCTGTTATCAAGGTTGCTTTACGCCCGAATTTATCCGCAAATGCGCCCATTGGTATTTCAAAAAAGGCTGAAGTCGCAAGCGCCATATACCCAAGTATTAGCGATTGGGTAAGAGATAGATGTAAATGGTCAGAACCGAAAATAACCCAAACAGGTGAAATTATCGCTACTTGGTGTGTTGCTGAAATAAAAAGTGCGAGCTTCTTATTCCTAGTCAAAACTTTATTGTCCATTTAATACACTTTCAAGAGGAATAGACCCTATATTATAGTTTAAGTCTCAAGAAATTGACAATGCCCAGGTCAACGACATGTAACAAATATTAAATATTACTATTCACTAGTTTTTCCGGATTTGGTAAACTCAGTTTCATCTAGTTTACCTTCTAAATATTCCCTTAAAATATTAAGTGCAGAAATTGTTCCGTATTCCCTTACCCTTTGTCTATCTCCGCCAAAATTAAAACTATATGCAGCACTAAAATCTTTATGCGCTAAAGCAATGTAACACTCGCCTGCTTTGTGTATCACATCATTTTCGATTTCATCACCAGGCCCAGAAACACCAGTTGTTGAAATAGCGAAGTCAACATTGAATTTTTCTAACGTCGATCGAGCCATCTTGACCGCACACTCAGAAGAATATACATCATCAAATTCAATATCTAATATATCATTTTTTATTTCTTTTGAGTAAGCAACCATGGATCCTTTAAACACATTTGATGCACCAGGAATTTCTACAATTCGTGATGAGACAAGACCTCCCGTAAAAGATTCAGCAATTGCTAAAGTAGCCTTTCTTTTATGTAATAAATCTAAAACTTTAGATTCCATAGTCTCATCATCATATGCATAAATATTATTAGCTATTTTTTCTTGAATTTGTTCTTCAACTTCATTTATTAAATTCTTCGCGATTGCCAATGATTTAGCTTTTGTAGAAATCTTTATGTAAATTCCGTTAATACCTCTCGCCAAAAATCCGACTTTGACATCACCAGTTTCACAATCTTGAATTATCTCGTCTAATGTTTCACTAAGTTCACTTTCAGGTATACCCCAAGTCTTTAATGTGCGATTTAAAATTACAGTGTTTCGCTTTTCTATATTTAATATAAATGGAAGGATGACTTCTTGAACCATTGGTTTTAATTCATAAGGAAAACCTGGGACTAAAAACATATATTTTGTTTTCCCACCAATTACCACTGGGCAAATTAAACCGGGGGCTGTGCCATTCTTATTAGGTATAATTGTTGCACCTTGTGGAACCATGGCTTGACGTAAATTTATAATTGGCATTTCACGTTTACGATTTGCAAATATTTTGCGCATATTCTCTTCTGCTTCAGTATTTAAAACTAATTCAACACCCATCAGATCACCTGCAACTTCTCGTGTAATATCATCGTGTGTTGGTCCAAGCCCACCAGCAATTATTATCGAATCACAATTTTCCAACATTGAAATCATTGCCAATTTTATACGACCAAAATTATCGCCTACTTTGCGTTGCTCATAAGAATCAATGCCACAATTAGCAAGCATTCTCCCTATATTTCCAGAATTAGTATCTTCTATTTGACCTAAGAGCAATTCAGTTCCAACGCATAAAACATTTGTAACCATTTTATTCTCCTGTTAAATATTAATGTTCAGTTTTTGTTTCCACTACTGCTCTTTGAGCATTTATGAATAGGTCAATGCCGCTAACTACTGAAAGTGTACATGCTGACCATAACAAAACACTATGAAAGTTTGTATAATCATCAAGAGGCGGGAAAATAACTAAACCAACAGCAAGTAACTGTACAAGAGTTTTTGCTTTACCTAATTTACGTGCAGGTAAAGATATTTTATATTTAGAAAGTACAGTCCTGGCAACAGAAACTCCACCTTCACGCATTCCCATTATTATAATTGGCAACCAAGCATAATAATCGCGCATACCTAAAACAATAAAACCACCAATCGCTAATATTTTATCTGCGAGTGGATCCAAAAAGGCACCAGATGTAGTTGGCCCATTTTTTCTAGCAATAATTCCATCTACATAATCAGAAGCAGAAAGCACAAAAAATGACACAAATAATAGCCAACCCGATTGTTGTTTATAAAGCCAAAACAAAAAAGGGAAAGATAAGATCAGTCTCGCAAATGTAAGTATATTTGCAGGTGTCATTATTGCAGATGACGAATATTTAAAACTATCTTTTACAACAATTTTTTTCAAAGCTTCAACAGGTTTAGCCCCAGTTGTTTTTGAAATTTTATCGGTCACCAATATCCTCCATCATTTTCTTATGATGATATTAGTCGATTATTGTTTTCAAAAACCTATATATTTCTACCATTGCTAAAGTATCTAGTGAACAATACTTTTCTAAATCATTCAATATTTTTTGTTTGGTGTCTATATCAAATTTTTCTTCTAAAACAGCCTGCATCCACTTTCGTTGCGCTGCTAAACCTTCGTTGATTCCTAGATCTTTATATGAGAGTTCTGGCACTAGTACCGGCAATACTTTTTTTATCGAATAACTGCCCAAAAATCTATAATCTACATACCAATTTCGCTGAAATGGTATTGCTAGATCAACTACTCTGTCATTTACCGAATCATAAAATTGCCTAAATTCAGGATGCATCAACCCCATACGAGTATTACATCCTTTTTCAAAACTAGCATTCCAAGTAACAATAGATCCCGCCTCACCAATATTTTTAGACAGAAATTTCGATAATTCATAAGTGGAATCATTATTTTCTTTGTGTAAGTACATAACATGGCGCAATTCTGAGGCCGGACTATCAAGTATATGTAAGGAGAACTGAAATGGTATTTGTTGGTATGGAGATGTACCATCAAAGGGTGGAATTACAGACATTGCCGTTTCATAATCAAGAAAGAACAGTGGATACTTAAATTCATCTATAAATTCTTTAATAGCTTCCTTATCTACATATTCTTCTTGTGTTTTTACTGCATTTACTTGAAGTAGTTGTTTTGGTGTCAGTTCAAAACTATGATCAATATCTTTTAGAAACTTTATTCCATCAGTAAACAATTTTGCTACGCGGTTTTTTGGCCAGCACAAATCAAATATAGATCCTGATGGAGTATCATTAAATATTCTATAAAGTTCTAACCAAGCATTCAGTGTTTCTGCATTATCATCTTCTGTTGGTACTTCTAAATCAGGGATTATCTTTTTTTCTATGCACCTATTTGCTAATTCAATTTGCTCAAGAGTAAATCCTTTTAAATCGTTTACTTCTTCTGTCACATTTGTGACATGGCACAATTGTTTAATGTCAATCTCACCTTTGCGAACATATGCTCCGTTTGCATTGATAACAAAAATATCTCTAACAATAAGACCACAGTTCTGTATCACTATTGATTGAAATGAAAGATCATATAGATTTTCTTGTTTAACTCTTGTTCCAGATTTTATTTCATATAGATCAACCATATTCGGAGCTACAAAAACTATTGCATCACAAATACATGTTACAGATGCTTCTTTTATATATGTTTCGAATCTGGCTTGAATCAAAGTTTGATTACTCTCATTACAAGCGTTTGTTGAAATACTCTCAATTGCTTTATTAGTACGTTTTGTTAGTGATATATATTCAGGGATTCCAACGAAACCGAGTTTCGTTGTATTTTTAAATATTTGCTCTGCATAACTTTCAAAAATTCTTCCGGCATCAAATATTGCTTGCAGTGCTTCATCAATTGGCGGCAATTTAGCTTTATCGTGTTTTTTTAGCCACAAATAGATTGGATGTTTCAAAAACAACATATATTCAGATTTTGATATTTGCACTTTTTCCTTTAATTTCAAATATTTAACGTTTGTCTAGTCAAGTGTACATCGAGCATAAGACAATATATTTTTATTCCTTTAAATTGTGTTATAGAGAACAGGATCTTAATATAAAATATTATATTAAGGAAAAAAAGAACTGATATTTTAATGCGCTTAAATCAACAAAATTCGCAATATATGTAAGAATACCTACAATCATTCGTAATTGTCTTTTATTACTGTTATTTTGTCAAATTCGGTTAATTATTAATACTATTTGTGCCGATATAAACACATGGTAAAAAAGATTTTTCTAAGGATTCTTTGTATAGCTATGCTGATCATTTTTGCGATACCCGCATATTCATTCACGTTTTCTAATAGTCCTTTATCGCAAACGTTAAACGTCACTATAAATCAAAAAAGTGGACAGGCTGATCCATCGACTTCAAGTGCAATATTCACTGTAGTATTTTCTAATCCTATTGACCCGACTACATTCACAAGAGGTGATATTGCTTTAAGCGGAACTGCACTTGACAAAAATATAGTTTCAATAGTTCAAGTAACACCTAATGATGGAACCACTTTCGAAGTAACTACAAACGCAAGGACTTCTGGGACTATCATTGCAACTATACCTGAGGCTACTTCAATAGATGCAAAAAAGTACCATGGTCATTTAGATTTTGGTACAACTAACTTGGTACAAGATTCAGATGGGAATATATACTCCGCTGGCTCATATAACAATAATATTTCGAAGATCACGCCAGAAGGAATTTCTACGACATACGGCACAATTAGCTCATATCCTGATCATATCGCTATTGATGGTGATGGAAATGTTTATTTGGATGATCAATATACTAACGAAATAACAAAGGTTACACCTTCAGGTGTCTCAAGTACAATAGATCTTGGAGGTTCAATAACTGATTTGGCTATTGATTCATCAAATAATGTATTTGTTTCCGGTTATAGTAATAAAATTACTAAAATAACTTCTAATGGAGTAGTTTCAACTTTCGCAACAACTGGATCAAACCCAAATGCAATTGTAATAGATGCTCAGGACAATGTATATACTGCAAATACTGGAAGTCAGAATATTACAAAAGTTACACCTTCTGGAGTAACAACAAACTATGGATCGATCGGAAACGAGTCTGATTTAATCGCTGTAGATTCTCTAGGCAACGTATTTGTTACTGGTAGCTATGGCGATCAAGATATAATTAAAGTTACACCTGCAGGTTTATCAACAACATTCGGTACTGCAACATCGCAAAGTGCACTTCGTGTTGATAGTTCAAATAATTTGTTTACATCAAATTATGGTTCTCCTGATGGTTACTCAATTTTGAAATTTACTCCTGCTGGTGTTAAAACAACTGAAATAATAACTGGTGTGAATTTAATTAGCTATATAGTTGATTCATCAAATCAACTATATTGGAGTGATTACGATTCGGTATTTACGAATCCGATCATTAATACAGGTATAACTGATTTAAACGGAGATACGAATCTAGCTTCGACTTCGACTGATAATTCGATAACAATAAATAAACCAGGTATAACAATTAATAAAAAATCTAGCCAAGCCGATCCAACAGACAGCACTACACTATATTTCACTGTTACATTTCCAAAACCTATAGATGTTGCTTCATTTACCGGATCTGATATTACTTTGGGAGGAACAGCGCCAGGAAAAACAGTTTCTTCGATTACGGAACAATCACCTAACAATGGGACTGTTTTTGACGTAAAGGTGACAACTAGTGGTGTTGGTTCTGTAACTGCAACTATACCAGCTGGATCGATTGGTTATA
>JAGPDB010000037.1 GCA_018057765.1 Acidimicrobiia bacterium | reverse complement strand
GGGGGGAAATCTCAGAAAACGGCAAAGGGGGCGGCTGGTGGGGCGCGTCCGCCCACGGCGGACAGGCGGCGCGGCTTACTCACAGCTCCGCTGAAACTGGGTTCGCGCAAAAGTGTAAAATTGCACCCACTTGCATTAATAACACCTGTTTCTGCAGCATTGCCATTACTATAAGGATCACCAATATTTGTAAAGTCATCATCAGCTGGTGAATAAATCTTTAGTTGATTGTCAGCATATTGAAAAAAACCTTCTTTACAATAAGTTTCTGCAGCGTTAGTTTTCTGTTTTGTTATTACAGACCCTGTTATCACTGTTGTAGCGATGAACAATAAAGCTAGAAATAGCTTTGCTAATTTTGTAATCGTATTAGATTTCATTGAATTTGACTCCCGGTTTTCGATTTGGCACGAATAATTTGTACGGGATAATAGTAGTGCAATAATTTAAATATGTAAAATCTGAACTTTAAATGAAAATATTCAATTTTTAGCAATGGGGCTCAGAAAATGCACATTTGGCACCGAAACTCGCGATATTTCGCATGAGAAGTCTCGCAACATTTTGCTATTCATAAAAATCGTCTTAATATTCATGAAGTTCTTTTCATATGAAACCGAGCGGCCCATAAGCGAAGGAACAAATTCGTGACTAGTATAAAATAAAAGTTCTCGTCTAAAACTATGCATTTCTGGCGCATCCCTCTTTAAGGGGTATTTACTCTATATTAATTGGCGCTATAAAATTATAGTTGATGAATGTATAGTTGACACAAAGTTTTTTATTCCTCTAGTGAATCAAAAGACTTAGATAAACTACATATATGGAAATTGAAATTAATGAAGTTGAAGAAACCTTATATAAAATTTTGACTAAGTTAGATTATTCAAAAGACGATATTAATTTAATTATTGACGTATACCTTGGTGGCGAACTAAGAGGTCAAGAAACTCATGGTTTGGCTCCATTTCCTTCCTTTGTCAAACAAGATTTTTCGCAGCTCGAAGAACCACAGGTAATACTTCATAGTCATTCTTTATATTATATTGATGCTAAAGGTCACCCTGGAATTACTGTAGGTAGAAAAGCTGCCGATGAAGCTATTGCTATTGCCAAAAAAGAAGGTGTTGGTAGCGCTGTTATAAAAAATATGCGTGACTGGTCACGCCCGGGAGCGATTGCTAACTATATTGCGAAACATAACATGGTTGGAGTTGTAACAAACATTGGAAGTGGTCAAGCTGTTGCACCTCCAGGCGGAGTCGACCCTACACTTGGCACTAACCCGATAGCCTATGCAATACCTACCGAAAACGAGCCGCTTGAAGTTGAGATGGCTACATCAAAAAAAGCTTGGGGCAATGTCCGTATTGCAAATAAATATGGTGTTGAGTTACCCGAAGATACTTTTCTAACTGCCGATGGTTCAAATGCTGTGTATCCTAAAGATGCACATTCTGTAAAAACATTTGGCGAGCATAAAGGTTTTGCTATTTCAATGATGATCGCAATTTTAAATGGAACAATGCTAGGCAACCCTTTAATAATTGAAGCAGATGCAAGTAATTACTCAAAACCTTGGCCTCCTAATTCTGGGAGTATTACAGTTTATAATCCAGAATTATTTGGTGGACTCAACACTTTCATTGCAGAAACTCAGGCTGGAATCAATTCAATAAAGAACAGCACACCAATGAGCGGTCAAACAATTACTATTCCTGGTGAGAGTTCAGGATCTCGATCTTTAAAAAATAAAGCAGAAGGGAAAATAGAGATCGCACCTGAATTATGGGAAGAAATTAATTCATTACTTCAGGTTTAGTTTTCAATTCCTAAAGCTAAAGGCATGTTTTGAAATAATGAATGTGGACTATTATATCCAATCACGTTTCCTAAAGATCCAAAACAATAGAAGCGATGCGCTCAAACCCAACCCTGATGCCACAAATACGCCTGATGTTTCGCCACTACCTGGAAAAGGCACGTTCATCCCGTAAAAGCCGGTGACCAAGGTAGGTACAGCAACAATAGCTGCCCAACTAGTTACTTGTTTTACAATCTGATTCTGTCGATAGTCCCGAAGATTAAGATTGGTTTCACTTATTGTTGCCACAAGTTCTCGTAAAACATCCGATGACTCATATACTCTGATTAGGTGGTCATGTAAGTCGTGAAAATACGGCACCATATTTTCATCTATAAAATGATTTTCTCTTCGAATCAAGACACTTAATGCTTCTCGCATCGAACTGATTACTCGATGAAATTGTACCAATGATTTACGCATATTAAACCATTCTTTTTGACTGGTAATATCGAAATACTCTCCAGAAAATATCCGCTCACCTATAGAATCGAAAAAATCATCGAACTTACTTACTGTATCTATATACTGATCAATTATAGAATCAAGAAGGCTGTATAGTAAAAAACTTACGCTAATAACTTCCTTTGTATTTGCCCATCTATTTGTGTATTCATCCATAGAAAAATTTTCTCCGTGCACAGTGATCATACAATTACTCTGTATAAACGAATCAATTTCTATGACTTGTAATTCTCCGGTATCTATATTTAACTTCAGTGAATGACATGCTAAGAATATGTGATCGGCATAGTAATCAATCTTCGGTCGCTGATGAGAATGTAATGCATCTTCAACTGCTAATTCATGTAAGCCGAGCTCTTTTGCAACACTAGATAAGTCGCTTTCAGAAGGTGAAGTAAAGTCAACAGAGACCATTGTTGTATTTGATTTTAAGAGATCAGAGATAGTTTCTATTGGAAAATCTTGGCTCGAAAACACACCATTAGTAAATGCGATTGTTTTAGTAGTTGCCATATACTTAATATTACTAGAATAATTGTTTATAAGACGTCTAACTCTTAAAACTTAAAGCGTTAATGGTGCTGGTGTGTATTGTTCCCATGGACCGGCGTTGCTTACTCTTATATGTGATTGATCAATACCACTCAGCGTAAGTGCGATCGGGGCCAAAATACCTAGCTTCTCTCCTAGATTATCTATTCCGATAAAATTGGGCTTGTAGGTATAGCAGTCGGCTTCATTTGTTGGCTCATTTTTAAAGATGCTCTTGTTAACTTACTTATCGTTGCGGGAATAAATGCTATCGTTTTCTTTCCTGTCATCATTAAATCATTTAAAAGACCAGAACTTGAAACATTAGGGCCATGGAGAATTAACTTAATCGCATCATTTATATTTCTTTTTACAATTGATTCAGCTGCAATAGCGATTTGGTTTTTTCCGGTAGAACAATTTCTCTTCTCGCTAACACTTAATATAGGTCTACAGCGAGGAAAAAGAGTTAATGCCACTCATTAGATTTTCAAGAGTCACAATTCTAGATTAGGTTAGAGTTAATCCTTGATCTCTATAAATAAAACTAGAAATCTTATCGGGCTTAACTTGCTCAAAATATAATTTTGCTTCGGGAGCCCATTTGCTATCCCAAAGTGCAATCTCAGCTTCACTGTCACCCTGTTGGCGGTTTCTTTCTTTTGCACGCATGGTAGCAATTTCAAGTGGACAATCTACCCATATACTTTCATCAACAAAAGGCAAAATCTCAGGACGAATTAATCGAATACCCTCAATAATTACTAGTCTTGGGCGTGGTATATCAACAACACTTTCGATTTCTTTATCGTCACGTTTGGTATAGTTCAATCGATCATCGTTTCGAATGTTAGCCAAAAGTTCAAAAATACTATCCCAGTCATGCATACCGAATAAATCTCTTGTTTGCATATAATCCTTAGCATGCAATGCGTCACTTTGGATGATTTGGTTTTTTGCAATATTGAATTGCTGAGCAAGCTTTTCAGCTAAAGTTGATTTGCCAGAACCCCCATGTCCAGATATTGCTATAACAACTACTTCTTGCTCAGCCAGTTGTTCTTCTATCAGCTTTACAAGATCTTTATACATACTTAAACATTACTAGGGTTTATATATAAAGATACAAAAAATAATTCATATTTATGCGAATCAATACACGAGTTAGTTAGATTGCTCGTTATTTTGTATTGATTTCCCTAAGTTGGTTCAGCCAAATATATGGTGGTCGACTAATGTCAGGATTTGTCTGTACAAAAATATTTAATGCAGAAAAATAAAAGTTACTCCTAAAATTAACAATACAATGCCAAAGATTTTTTCTAACTTATGCGCATCTATTTTCACTGCAGTTCGCGCACCAATATTTGCAAAAGGAATCGACATAGATCCAAATACCAATACAATTTTCCAATCGATATGGCCTAATACTGTGTGAACTATTGTGCCGGGAACTGCTAACACACTAGCCACAGCAAGTGAAGTTGCGAATGCAGATTTTATTGGCAATTTTAAAATTGCAATATATAAAGGCGCTAAAAGGAATCCTCCACTATTTGCCAATAAACCTGAAACTAGTCCAACAACAATAGATACTAAAATTATTTTCCAGTCAAAAATTTCAACAACACCAGTATTTTGTGTTTGTTTTTTTGCCAATAAGAATCGCAGACCCAACAGAGCGACAATAACATCGGTTGTTAAAACTAAAAAATCTCCACCTATCCAACGCGTTGCAATAGAACCAACTATCGTTGCAGGTATACCAAAAACGAGACTTAACTTTAAGACTCGATAGTTTAAATAATTGCCTTTACGATAAACATTAAATGCCGCTAATGTTGACGGTATGGTTGCAGGAAGTGGAGCGGCAACAGCAATTATTGCTGGTACACCTATAGCGTGTAATAATGGTGTTGCAATTGCTGAACCACCTTTACCGAATAACCCACTTAAGAAACCAATGCATAAACCTATTAAGGCTATCCCTAGCCATATCATTATTTATGTTCGCCAGGCATGACATCTATTTCTGACTTATGCCATACTGGACTATCGCCTGCAGTTTCAACATTAAATCCATAATCGTAGGCCAATCCGCCACCTATAGTTCCGCCTATCGCAACTAGTACTCCAATGACTATGCTTATCGAAAGTAATCCTAATGAAGTATATTTTTGATCACTGAAAATATTTAATCGCCAAATGATACCCGCTAATACAATTGCTGAAAGTACAAACATAACTGCCATGTGTGCATTAACTGTACGACGTGCTTGTGTACCTTTTTCTGTCGATTTTTTCCAATCATATAGGCCGGTTATAACTGCGAATATCGAAATGATGCCACCACATATAAGCACAAAGGTACTAGCACGAAATAGATCTCTTGCCCATGCTTGGTCCTTATTTAAAAATGAAACAATGTCTAAAGCCGGTGCAATAATGTATGCACCAACAGGAATAGTAGTTATAGGAGGGTGGAAAGGTTTACCCGCAAATCCTCTTAGTCCTTTGAATTTCCTTCCCTTTAAAGTTAACGATGGCTTAAATGAAAATGTACGCATAAGTTCCCCTTTATATTTATTGATATTAGTTTTTCTCTTTTATTTTTTCACAATTACCATATAATCGAACACAACAGTGTTGGGCTTGTGGTTCGAGCTTTGCAACAAGCTTTGTCTGATCAATCTCCTTAAGCATCGAATCAAGCATTGTATGATTCATTGAACAAATGAGTTCTTTATGTTCCTGTGCAATTGCATGAAATGGACAGTTATGTAATACAGTCACGCCATCGTCTAATGTTTCTGGTTCATAACCATACTGGCTAAGTCCACCTATTATTTGGCGATCAATTGATTCTTCATTTTTTATTGTTACACGAAGTTGTTCTGCGATCTTTTTTCCTTCTTCATGGGCAGAATCTGTAATTGCTTCGTCGAGCGTACATTTTCGGCTTAATGTACTATCGACTGCTTTAGCTAAAATTTGTGCAGCTATTTTATATTCACGAGATGGAAGTGAAACTTCAATCTCATTAGTTGCTCTTTTGTATAATTTACTAGGTCGGCCAACTTTGCCACCATTATCTCCGGGTAGGTTTTTAAAAACAACTTCTAATAAACCATCTTGCACTAAACGATCAAGATGGTGAGACGCTATTCCTTTTCTAAGTCCAGAAGCCTGTGCAGCCTGTTCCCTGCTGACATAATCATTTTGTGACACAATGAAATCGTATAGTAAGCGTCTATTGGGTTCAGCTAAACCACTAAGGCGAGATAAATTATCCTCATTATTCTCATTATCTTTACTTTCAGTGACTTCCATACAATAAAACTAACATATATTGATTTAAAAATAAAGCTTTGCTAATATAATCAATATATATTAACTAAAGGAGAATATTATGACAGACACTACAATCACATCCAGAGAACCTAGCGTTCAAGCATTTTGGATATTACGAATAGGCTTCACTGCTGCACCCATATTATTTGGAATAGATAAATTCACACATATATTAACCAACTGGGATAAATATCTTGCACCAGAATTCAGCGATTTATTTAATGCCAAAGCACATACTCTCATGTATATAGTTGGTGTAATTGAAATTGTTGCTGGAATAGTAGTATTTATTCAACCTAAATTTGGAGGACCACTTGTTGCAATATGGCTCGCAGCAATTATTGTAAATCTATTAATAATGGCAAACTATTACGACGTTGCACTTAGGGACTTTGGTTTATTTCTAGCTGCATTAGCTCTGTTTCGTCTTGCTGTAGCTTATGGTCCATCAATACCAAAGCGTTCTTAAAATAATTCATTGGGAACAGTAGATTAAAACTACTGTTCCTTTTTTTCTGGCCAAATTGAGTTAATTTCGTCTAATTGATCTTGTGCACGAAACGATTCCCATACAATACCAATTGAGTCGATAGTTGAAGTAAATCCATCAACAGAAGGGTCTTCAAATCCTAAATGACGCAAACTACCTGGCTGAAAACTTGGATCTACGCGCACTGAAAGATTAACTTCATTAGTGCGCCACAACGCATACTCGTTAGGTATAAATACTTCAGGGGAACTTCCGAGTCTTTTATTATAATCTTTAACTACTTCATCTAAGTTTTTTACTGAGAGTGCTAAATGTATTTTTTTTGACTTAGGTTTATCCATACTTCTATTCAAGCACATTTAAATATATTAAACCAACAAAGTTAGCTTAATAATTTCACTACTTCTTTCATAGAAGGATTAACTAAAAATGTACCATTAACATTTATAGTTGGAACTGTTTCATTCCCATTTGCTACAGATCTAACTTTGGCTGACGCACTCTCGTCTTCCCAAATGTTAAATTTATTCAGTTTAATATCTTCTTTTTTTAGTTTTGATTCCAGTGACATACAGAATGGGCAACCTGGCCTCCAGTAGAAATCAATTTCTCTACTGGAGCTACCATCAATTTTCTTATTCATATTAGGTTTAACAAATATTGTCTAATATTATTTCAACAATTTTTATTGACTACTTTATAGTTAACCTTCGCCTGCGTGTAATTAAAAGCATCAAAGTACCAAGTCCAAGTAACGCAGCAACAAGACTCATAGCAAGAACTGTATTCAAACCAGTGGCTGGTAGTGACCCTAATGTTGTAGTCACTGCTGTGCTTGGATCAACAACAGTTAAAGTAGCACCTGTTTGTGAATAATTGATTCGCAACTTTGATGAACCTGATACAAACACAGCACCATCAACAAGATTATTAAAAGTACCTGTCAGTGAAGTTGAATTAATAATCTTAAAAGTTGAACCGACACTTGGCACATAACTCAAAGTCATATTAAAAGTCGCGTTATTAAGCGCAACTGCACCACTCACAT
>JAGPDB010000036.1:2503-8261 GCA_018057765.1 Acidimicrobiia bacterium | reverse complement strand
TCGGCTACTAGGTCTTCTATTTCGTGGACTATGTCGCCCATCCTTCTAGATACTTCTTTTCCTCGTACACTTGGAACGATACAGAATGCACATTTGTTGTCGCATCCTATTTGGATTGTTACCCATGCCGAGAAATTACTGTCTCTTCTTGCTGGTAGTGCTGATGGGTAGGCTTCGTGTTCTTCGATGATTTCAATTATTGCTTCTTGTGTAATTTCGTTTTCTTGGAGTAGGTCTACTACGCGGTCGATGTTGTGTGTCCCAAATACTACGTCTACTGATTTAAGTTTTTTTAATATTAGATCTCTGTCTTTTTGGGCTAAACATCCACCTACTGCTATTTGTAGGTTTGGGTTTGTTTCTTTATATTGGGCGAAGGTTCCGACTGTTCCGTATAGTTTTTTGTCGGCGTTTTCACGGATACAACATGTGTTTAATACTATTACGTCTGCTTCTTTTTCGCTGGCGGCTTCTACATATCCTTCTTCTAAGAGTTGTCCAGCGATTCGTTCTGAGTCGTGTACGTTCATTTGACAGCCAAAAGTTGTTATAAAGAATCTTTTTGGATCTTTTGTTATCTCTATTGAATCAGCTGACATAATTATTATATTCTAGCTAATTTCATTATGAGTCTAAAGTTAAGGCGGATTCTCTATAGGGTTCTAGTTCTAACATCATCCGGTTTATATAACCACGGGTAGCACCAACGGTTATCCTATCTCCTTCAACGTCGGCTAATCCAAACAATCCTTGTCCAAATTCTTTACTATATTTTATTGGAATGGTTGGGGCTCGTCCTAATCGTTTCATCTCAGCGACTTCAGTGTTACTTTTTGTATAATCTGGGAACATTATTGTTCTGCTTAATAGTTCTTGAGTATATTCAATGCGAGGTTTAATTAAGCGACTAATTCGTTCATTATTGGATTCTTCTAGGTTTACCCCTCTTATAATAATACTGAATCCATTTCCTAATTCAAAATAGGGGTTCATCTTCCCGTTTATAAAACCATTTTTTTGGCCATATATTTTTTTTGGATATATACGAATTTGTATTTCTTCATCAAAGGTGAAGATGAGTCCTGGCGATGAAGATCCTTCGGGCGACAAAGGGTTTACTGGCATTAGAAATTTATATCTATTTGGGTATCTTTCATATTGATCAAATATAGATTTTAATAAGCCTACTAAGTCAATCCATGCTCCTTTTTTATCCATCTGAAACATTCTACTTAACTCAAAGACATATTATCCAGAATATAGTAACGACCACTGAGGTACCCCAGTGGCCGTTGTGTTTGAAATAGTTAGTAACTATTTTTTATTAGCAGCTTTAGACTTTTCATCTATCAGGCTCTTAGATTTAGTTCCTGCAGGTACTGTCCCTGCTGGAGCTTTGGCTTCTTCTGCCTCTTTTGCGTCAGCTTCTGCTTTTGCTGCTGCTGCATCTCTAGCTTTCTTAGTTTTACCTGTTTTCATAATAGGTGTCGCTTCAGAATTTTTTGCTAGTTCAGATTCAGTTTTGTCTGCATCTGGTTCAATCTCACATGCTGCACGTACAAGTGCATCAATTTCAAAAACCAGATCTACGTTATCCTTAAGATATTGTTTAGCATTTTCGCGTCCTTGACCAAGTTGTTCGCCTTCGTAAGTAAACCAGGCTCCTGCCTTTTTGATAATTTCTTTTTCAACTGCGACGTCAAGTAGGTTCCCTTCACGCGAGATTCCTTCACCATACATAATGTCGAATTCTGCTTGTTTAAATGGTGCAGCAATTTTGTTTTTAACCACTTTCACACGTACACGGTTACCAACAATGTCGGTACCATCTTTTATAGATTCGATACGTCGAATATCTAGACGTACAGAAGAATAGAATTTCAAAGCACGACCACCAGGTGTAGTCTCATTTGAACCAAACATAACACCAATTTTTTCTCTCAATTGGTTAATGAAAATCATTATTGTATTTGATTTATTTAGGTTGGCTGTAAGCTTACGAAGTGCTTGTGACATCAGGCGAGCTTGAAGTCCCATATGTGAATCACCCATGTCGCCTTCAATTTCAGCTCGAGGAACTAAAGCAGCAACAGAGTCGACAACAATGACATCAAGTGCTCCAGAGCGCACCAGCATATCGGCGATTTCTAAACCTTGCTCACCAGTGTCTGGTTGTGAAATTAAAAGTTCATCAACATTGATTCCAATTTTTGCAGCATAAACTGGATCAAGAGCATGCTCTGCATCAATATATGCACATGTTCCACCATTGCGTTGAGCTTCTGCAACTACGTGCATAGCAAGGGTTGATTTACCAGAAGATTCAGGACCAAACATTTCAATGACGCGTCCTCGAGGAAGACCACCTATTCCCAATGCAATATCGAGCGATAATGCTCCAGTCGAAATTGATGCAACACCAACGTGACCTCGGTCGCCCAATTTCATAATTGCGCCTTTACCGAATTGTTTATCTATCTGACCAAGGGCCATATCTAGTGCTTGATTTGAATCCATTTGTTTTCCTTTCGCATTGCTAATACTTTAACAATGTTTCTTTCTTTTCAGAGCTTGTAGCATTTTGCTTATAGCTTTTTGGGTTCTGTTTAAAACTATACCTTGAAGGTGTGACAATTAAACTACTACGAACAAATGTTCGGTTCAAGTATTTAAAGGAAAAATTTTGAGAGATATTTAAATGGCCTGATCAGCATTGATAAATAACGTTATTTTATTTTGCGCTATTTTAATTTCCGTGACCTGAATACATAACTATATTAGATTGTGGCGCACAGCTACTTCGCATTATTTAACTTATAAACAAACTTTACAAGTACAGCTTTGTCCCTAAGGTAGTGTCGGACCCTATTACAGATAGCGTCTAATGCGCTCTTTGTCTTCTCGTTGTTTTTCGCTTTTATTGAAGATCTCTATGAGTGTTATTGTATCGGATTCTTTTATAAATATTATGCGTAATGAATCATTGTTGAGGTAAGCACAATCTAATCGGGCTTTTATAGCAATTTGGTCTTTTTTTGATTGCGTTACTATGGTTGCTCTTTTACCTTCAAAGAATTTTTGTTTAAATTTTTCTCTGTCGGTTTTGTTGTCGCCTTCGTATAGGTTTTCTATTACTTGTTTGAATATTTTTATATCTGTTTCGAGTGATTTATATTTTTTTAATAGTTTTTTGAATTCTTTCTCAAATTCTGGCGCAGAATTAAAGTTCATCCTCAAGCTCTTTCACAGATGTTTCACTTGTACGATATTTTGCAAGTTGATAATCAATGGGCTTCATGTGTTTTGTCGCTAGCCAAGGAGTGTCTTTATGTGACAGCGCAGTTAGCTCTTTAGCATTTTTATCTCCGAGCCTAGAAATAACTTCATTTATATGGTCGAGTTCACTCGCATTTAACTCGTCTAGCCTTGGAGCGATGCGTGGAAGATACTTTTTTTGATTCGAATTAAAACCTGGCGTTTCAACAACGTCTAGTTCCCCACGTTTTGACATCATCTTTACGACTGAATCAAATGTTTTTAATTTTGGTGTTGGACCATAATGGTTACGCACATAAGTTAAACCCGTTATTGATTTTCCAGTTTTTTCATAATAATCAAAATCTATAAAATACAGAAGTTTATATAATACTGTTTCACCAAAGTTGGCTTTTCCGGAAACTTGGTCTAATAAATAAAGTAAAACTTCACGGAATTTTTCTATATTTTCATTTAAAATTTCTCTAGGTAAGATGTTTAGCGTATAATCTTTTAAATCGATATCCATATCGTAATTTTCGCCATTATCAGCAATACCATTTATGAAAGTTTCTGGATTTACATCGAAAATTGAACTCAATTTTTCTATTTGTTCTAAAGTGGGTGAAGAATTCCCTGTTTCGAGATGTGAATAAGTTGTACGTGTAATATCAAGTTTTTTTGCAATTTCTTCTTGACTCAATTTTGAAGATTTACGCAGTGTTTTTAGGGTTTTAGTGAACATGGCCAACCTCCTCTTTATTTCATCGACAACTGCAGTGTAGCACTGTATAGTAGAATATGCAATTATTTTGTATGAAATTCTACGCAATACGTTTTTGGCGTATTGCGATTCGATTATTTGAGAGGTCATACTTACAGACTACAACCAAGGTATGACAATAATATTGAAAGTTTTACACAAGCTTAAATCATCGTATCCGAAAGAAGATATCAGCATGTTTTTTTGGGTGATATTTGCTGGCCATGTATCTAATATGCAAATAATTTAACTTGTAAATAATCTTTACAAGTACCGATTCGTCCAAAAAGTAGTGTCGGACCCTATGGGAGCAAAGCAAAAACGCTCGTATCTGTATATAACACGATATACACGGCTATGTCTCTTATTAAAAACGCTACTTGACCACTCACTGTTAGATCATGGGATTATATGGCTCTACATTTTAATTGGTCCATCATTGTAAGTAGTATTAAAACGTTAAGTAAAAATAAATAAACACGAAAGGTGTATATGAACGACATAACAAAAAAAGCAAAAGACATTTTCGAAGATGCAAAAGATAAAGTTAGTGATGTAGCTAATAAAGCAGAAAATAAACTTCACGAAGCAAAAGGCGCAGCTAAAAATGAGAAGCGACACATCGAAGAAGATATTAAAGAAGAAGAAAACAAAAACACTGACAAGTAGTCAGTGTTTTTAACACGGATATTTATAACAACCATTTGAGAAAATTCTGTAATTTAACATTTATAGCGTTTGGCTATACCTATATTCAATGCATTCGAGCATAAAACTGGAAACTAACGTCCACAGACTAAAGATCACGTTACGTTCGTATCGTTACCATAAGAAATTAACTTGTAAACAATCTTTACAAGCACCACTTTGTCGCAAGCATCAAACGCTGTAGCTATACATGCGCGCTACTCATTGTCTTACACGGCTCTTCCCCACCATGGTCAGATCACAAGAAGTATACAAATGTCTAGACGTCGACTGTCCTGCAATAATTTAAGAATAACACGTGGGTGCGACATAGAATTTTACGCAGTTAATGCCCTTACCAAAGCGTCAGTCTTGAGGTCTTAACAGTCGTCCGAATTGCCAATAAAGGAAGAGCTGGCCTTATTTACCTGGCAGGTCGTTAATTTGATCTACTAAATAACCTTGTTTAAATAGTTGGTTTATAACAAACCTCATGAGACTGTTGTTAATAAATATTGGGACTAATGTTCTACTATCATTTTTCGGAAATCTTCGGATAAGTTTTTCTTCTATCATTTTTTTTAACATTCTAGATATTTTCTCTGGGTAATAGTCTTCGAAATCTAAACGTATATCACTTGCTGTTGCCTTTTGTTTAGATATCACTTTTAATAATACTTTCGAATAATCTCTGGAAATTGCATTCATCTTTTTTGCCTCTTCGATAGATGGCATCAATACCTTTTCGCTTAAATATTTATAATCAGTTAGTTTCTTTACTTTCCCCACTTCTTCTTTTATTCCGCCAAGCACATATATACACCAACGTATAATTCCTTCGTCTCCATTTTGATCGGCGTCACTCAACATTTCGTAATATTTATTACGATCCGAACAGAATAAACCGGTTGGATTTATTATACGTCCATCAGCGTCAAGTGGAAAACCAAACTTGATAAGCATTGCATAGGTCACCAACCTAGCCATGCGACCGTTACCATTATCAAAAGGATGTATCCACGCAAACCTGTGGTGAGATATCGCAATTTTCAA
>JAGPDB010000036.1:0-2403 GCA_018057765.1 Acidimicrobiia bacterium | reverse complement strand
CATCAGCGTCAAGTGGAAAACCAAACTTGATAAGCATTGCATAGGTCACCAACCTAGCCATGCGACCGTTACCATTATCAAAAGGATGTATCCACGCAAACCTGTGGTGAGATATCGCAATTTTCAAAAGATCGTATTTTGATTCTTGTTCAGTGTTTATAAAACTTATTAGATCATCTAATAATTCAGGTACTTTCATTCCTTCAGGTGGAGTATGAGCCGAGCCGGAAATGCTCACATTTTCAAGTCTTAGAGTTCCAGGAGTTTTACTCCCTTCTCGTTCTAACCCGTCGACAACCATAGTGTGTAGGTGGGAAATAAAGCTTGCATCTATATTATTTTCGTGAACATTTTCATCAATGAATTTAAGCGCTTTTTCAATATTAAAAATTTCTTTAAATCGTTCATCTTCTGTTGGTTTGTCGCCATGTTCCTGTTTGTAGTCCATGACTTCTGCAATTGTTGTTCTGTTACCTTCTATTCTTGCGGATTCTATACTTTCGAGGATATGAAATAAATATTTTAATTGAGCAAATATATGACTAGGCGTTGTTCCAGAGGTGGTTACAGAGCGTAATGCATCGAGGTCTATAATAAGATTTGTTAAGGGTGAATCGAAAGAAAGTTCGGGGATATATGTATGATTACTAGAGTTCCTGCTTGACACAGCTACACCTTCTACTTGACAACATGGATCAATACTAGCAGTCCAGAGTGCGTTTTAGTTGACATTGAAGGTTTCGCTACTTGACAAACCGGAAAACCTACTTTGCGTTTGTATTCATTGTTCATATCCATATTTTAAGAATAACATAGGTGTGCGACAGCGAACTTTAAGGCACGTATAATGTTGTATTTTTGCAACGTCTTCTTCAATACACTATTGCATACTAAGTATCGTATTTATACAATAGTAAATAGAATATATTTTTGCTTATTGGATAATTAGCTTATTGCCACACGTTTAGGTGTTGTAGTTACCCCAGTTGCTTGTACGGAATTTACTCGATAACCAACAGAGATTATCGCAACAAGATTATAGAAATTGGTTAAATAGGACTTTTGGCCTAAAACAGTTGCTCGAATTTTTCGAGTAACTGAGTCTTTATCGAGTTCAGTGCTATTAAAAATCTCCTTGAGGTGATAGGTAATAGTATTCGACTCTACGCCAAATAGCTCTGCCATAGATTTTTGGGCAAGTTTGAATCGGTGTAATCTAAAGAGAATTTCTATATGTCATTTTGGAGTTGTTAGCTGGCTAGGGATCTTACATGCAAGTAATTTAACTTGTAAACAATCTTTACAAGTACCGATTTGTCCCAAAGGTAGTGTCGGGCCCTATTGCTTGGTAATTTTTTAACTATATTTCTGCGAAATTTGGAAAGCCCGCAGAGAGCCCTTCGCAAGTTTCAACGCATTTCATAAGGTGATGTATAGCTTCCGCATTTATACCGTTTTCGACACGGCCGGCTGCCCATTTTAGTTGACCTACGGCAAAAACAACGTCTAATTCATCTAGGAATACCCTTTCGGCAAAGGCAGCATCTAATTCATTTAGAAATATCCCTTCGTACATAGAACCAACGCTAAATCGTTCACCCAAGTAGCCTTCTAAAAAAAATGGGTACGATTCTGTTGAATAGGTATTCCAGTGGACTAAGTCGGCATGCGAAACGCTTACGTGGGCTTCTCCAAAATCTATAATCGAAGTAATTTCTCCTGTTTGTGGGTCACAATATAGATGTTTCATATCGTAGTCTGCATGAGTGAGAACCAATGGATGATTGTCGATAATTTCGCCGAATTTTACATCGAGCATTTCGATGTTTCTTGCTACTCGTTGCAAGAATTCTTCTAGTCCTGGTATGTCTTCTAGACCTTTTAAACATTCAGACCAATAGTCGCTGGGTTTTCGACGTGAGAATATGTCCTGTTCTCTTTCTACTAAGTCCGCTATTGAATTCGACGTTTCAGACAGTCTATGAATTCTTGCCAACTCTATTCCAGCATTGCTAATTGCTTTTTGTGCTACCTCGGATTCGAGCTCTCCTGTGTCTAATCCTTCTTCGATATTTATTCCTTTAGCTGGTGAAAGCAAGGTGATGCTAATCCTATTATTTGAACCATTTTGTACGCAATCGTATGCTCCGTAACGCAAAACTTGGACACTTGGTAGTCCTACTTCTTCGCATTCTTCCATTAGTACCACTTCGGCATAATTTAATTCGTGATGTGCAATTCTTAGATAGCCAAGTAAATCGCCGGTTGATCCTTCATATAATTTATATACCTCGCTGGATTCACCAGCAACAATACGATCTCCTATTACGGAGTCTTCGTAACCCCATTGATCGAGTAAAGGTTTCAATATGCATTCTGGTGTTTGCCATCTGGCGTGAAGGT
>JAGPDB010000035.1 GCA_018057765.1 Acidimicrobiia bacterium | reverse complement strand
ATATATTATGTGAACGATTCACCACATATGGGTGGGGCATACACCACAATCTCTGCTGATGTGGCCGCCCGGTGGCATCGACTATTGGGCGACGATGTGATGTTTCTTACAGGTACAGATGAACATGGTCTAAAACTTCAACGTGCGGCACAAGAACAAGAGATGTCACCACAAGAATTAGTAGATTTTTATTCTAAGCGTTATATAGAAACTTGGTCTGATTTAAATATTTCGAATGACGACTTTGTCCGTACGACTGAACCCAGACATAAAGTTGCGGTGCAAGCACTTCTGCAAAAAGTTTATGACAATGGCTTTATTGAACTGAATACTTATGAAGGTTTATATTGTGTTGCTTGTGAGGCATATTATACAGAAGATGATTTGATTGATGGTCTGTGTAAATTTCATAACAAGCCAGTAGAAACTGTAAAAGAAGAAAACTATTTTTTCAAGTTAAGTGCTTTTCAAGATCGTCTAGCTAAATATTATGAAGAGAACCCACAAGCAATAGAACCACTATCTCGAAGAAATGAAGTTTTGAGTTTTATAAATTCCGGTCTGCGGGATTTTTCTATTTCTAGATCTTCTCTATCTTGGGGTATTCCAATTCCTTGGGATCAAAAACATGTTACTTATGTTTGGTTCGATGCTTTAACAAACTATATAACTGCACTTGAATACCCAAATATTGATTCTGATTTATATAAAAAGTTTTGGCCAGGTGTACATTTTGTGGGTAAAGATATTTTGAGATTTCATGCTGTTTATTGGCCTGCAATGATGATGGCTGCCGAACTGGAACCACCTAAGCAAGTTTTTGCACATGGTTTCTTAACTGTCGGTGGCGAAAAAATGAGTAAGTCTAAAGCTAACCAAATAGTTCCATCTGATTTAACACCTACATTTGGTGTCGATGGGTATCGTTACCACTTTGTAGCCGATCAACGTTTCGGTGGTGATGGAGATTTTAGCTATGAGCAAATGGTAGCTAGGTATAATTCTGATTTAGCAAATAATTTTGGAAACCTTACAGCACGTGTTTTAAATATGGCCATTAAATATTGTGATGGACTATCAACTGATAAACGTGCAAATGGACCATTAAAAAATGCAATAGCTCAGACCTTTGAGAAGTGTGAAACATTAATGGGTGAATTTAATTTTTCGGAGTTTCATAAAACTATATGGGAATTAATCGGTGCATGCAATTCATATATTGAACAAACTGAACCATTTAAGATGGCCAAGGAAGATATGGCTGGTGCTCAAGCAGTTTTAGGTGATTGTCTAGAAGCGCTTCGTGCAATATGTTTGTTTGCCTATCCAGCAATGCCTGCTACTTGTGAAGAATTATGGCGTCGCTTAGGTTTAAACATAGACACACCTATAGATAAAGTCCAGCTACCTCGTGATTTAGAATGGGGTTCGATGCCGGCTGGTTTGCCTTTAGAAAAAGGTGAGTCTCTTTTCCCGAGGATTGTAGCTGATGAAAGCTAAAAATTGCGTTGTACTCCACGGTCGTCCTGGCGAAGATGAATACTATGACCTAAATCAACCCTCTGCTAGTAACGCTCACTGGTTGGGGTGGTTGCAAAATTCACTATTAGTAAATGATATTCACTGCTCGACTCCTGAAGTACCATTTGCATTTGAACCACAATACGAGCTTTGGAAAAAAGAATTTGAACGTTATGATATTGGAAAAGACACAATTTTGGTAGGGCATTCAACCGGCGCTGGTTTCATTGTACGTTGGTTGAGCCAAAACAAAGATGTTGAAGTATACAAAGTAATTTTGGTTGGACCATACGTTGACCCCTTTCATGAAATCAAAGAAGATTTTTTTGATTTTGAATATGACCGCAAGTTGGCACAGCAAACAAAATGTGGAATCACAATTTTTCATTCGGACGATGATCAAGAATCGGTACAAGTAAGTGCCAAAAAGCTTTTGGAAGAAATAGACGATATCAAATATGTAGAATTCAAAAACTACGGTCATTTTTGTTTTGAAGATATGAAAACTATAGAGTTTCCAGAACTATTAAAGGAATGTTTAGAAAATGACTGAATTCTTATTTGATACACATTGTCATTTTGATACAATCGATGATGCGCGTGAACAATTAACTCGTGCTTACACAAACGGTGTTCGTGCTCTAAATGTAATTGGTTGTGATCTAGCAACTTCAACACTTGCAATAGATATAGTCAAAATGGTGCAAGACGAACGAGAAACTTTAAAACTAGATGACATAGATATAATGGCAACTATTGGCCTACATCCCCATGAGGCAAAATTCTTCACTGAACAAAATCAGGCATTAGTGAAATTATTAGATGATAATAAAGAACTAGTCTGCGCTATAGGTGAAGCAGGATATGATTTTTATTATGGTCACTCATCAAAAGAAGATCAAGAAATAGCTTTTAAATTTCAACTTGATTTAGCAAGAGAATACGATTTAGCTTTAGTTATACATACTCGAGATGCATGGGAAGAAACATTCAGTATGTTAGACGATAATGCTTGGCCCGATAAAACTGTTTTTCATTGTTTTTCTGGTGGGCCAGAACAAGCTTTGAGATGTATTGAATCTGGAGCTGTGATATCGATATCTGGAATCTCTACTTTTAAAAATGCACAAGATATTCGAGATGCTATTAGTGCTGTGTCTATAGATAATTTACTAAGCGAAACAGACGCCCCATGGCTAGCACCAGTTCCTTATCGAGGTAAATTAAATGAGCCTTCATATGTTGAGAATGTTGTTGCGCAGATTTGTAAAACCAGATTTGAAACACATAATGAGTCAGAAATAGAAGTTAAAAAATATTTGTACAAAAACGCTTTGCGCATTTTTAGAAAGTAGAAAACTCATAATATGGATTATGGTATTAAAAATAAAGTAGCTTTAATTTCTGGAGGAACTAGCGGTATTGGTTTCAGTGCTACTCAAGCATTATTAAATGAAGGTGTTAATGTAGTTGTCTTTTCAAGAAGTAAAGAAAATATAGATAGAGCAAAAAAACAATTCATAGTTGGTGATTCAAAATTATTAATTCTTCAAGGTGACCTTTCAAATTCAGATTCGCTTGAAAAAATAATAAAAACTGTCAACGATGAACTTGGCACTATAGATATTTTTGTTGCTAGCTCTGGCGGTCCTTCATTCGGTGAAGCCCAAAGTCTGACTGAAGATGATTTCAATCTTGCCTTACAATCAAATTTTGTTTCAATTGCTACTCTGACAAATAAGCTATTACCATCAATGAAAGCACAAAAATGGGGCCGTATAGTTTTCGTAACAACAAGTGGAGTGATCCAACCTGTTAAGAACCTCGCATTATCTAATGTGGCTAGATCGGCATTGGTGAGTTTTGCAAAAACTCTCTCATCTGAAATCGCATCAGAAGGCATTACTGTTAATTCTGTAATACCTGGCATGATAGAGACCACTAGGCTTAAACAAGTTATTGCTAAGAGGGCCAAAACGAATGGAATAATACTTAATGAGCAACTTGAAAATGAATATAGTGAGATACCAGCCAAACGATTTGGAACACCCCAAGAGATTGCAAACCTCATTGTATTTCTTTGCTCGCAAGGTGCTTCTTACGTTACGGGTTCAAGAATTGCAGCTGATGGTGGATATATAAAGTCACAATAGTCGCCACTCACAGTAGCTGAAGTTTAATGCTAAAAGGTACAAATAAATAGCACTATTAGGTATATTTAAGACATTCATTCTCTATAACTGGCTTGAAGCGCAAACTTTAACTAGCTTGGTAACTTCATGAATTCGTCACCCGCAAGGTTACAAGCACCAGAACCACAAACCTGGATCCCAATCGATTTATTAGAATCTCTTCCCGATTTAGAAGAATTGCTAAATGAAAATAACTTAGTTGACTCTGGCCAAACACGAGCTGTTCGTGCCGATGAATTCGGTAGACCAACCGTATTGTCCCGAGCAGACTTACTTCCCCAAATCGACGATGAAATTAATATAGAGATATCGAGAGAAGCAGATAGACACCACAGCTACAGGAAACGTAAATCTGAAATCAGGTCTCTAAAGCTGCATCGTAAAGTAAAAATTCAGAGGGCGATGTTTGGTTTCTTAGTCCTATCAGTTATTACAATAGCTACTCTTACTTGGGGTAAAACTTCTTTTGGGTCCGAAGATTCAAAAAAGGTACAACCTAGGAATCTGGTATCGACCGTGATTAATCCAATTAGTGTCCCAGTTGTAATCGAAGGTAAAAGATCACAAATCTTTACGACAGCAACAAATCTCAAGTCATTCATAGTAGATAACGAATTACAAGATTACGTGAGTATCGACAACAATTTCTCCAGGAATGAATTTTCAACTCGCAGATCGATACGAGCCCTTGAATTTAGAAAATTAAAATCAGTTACTGTAATTGTCGATGGTGTTTCAATCCCTATTGATACAACATCATTAACAGTGGATGAAGCATTACGAGCAAAGAATATCAGTTTTGATGCTGATGATTTAGTGACTCCAGCTATAGGTACTCAATTAACATCAGATATAACAATAAATATTGTACGTATTACAAGTACAAACAGAACCGAAGATGGTATTGTACCGTTTCAAACAATAAATCAAAATGATAGTTCAATATATGTTGGTCAATCTAAAGTCATTCAAGCGGGCCAAAATGGTAGCGAAACAATATCTTATATACAAACATTGCAAGATGGAAATGTTGTAAATGAGTCAGTAGCATCTAGAGTTATCACGAAATCTCCTGTTTCTAAAATTGTTGCTATAGGTACGAAAAAGAAAACAGTCAGCCAAAAAAGTGCTTCAAGTATTGGGTCAACCCAAACAGGTAAAGCTACATTTTACTCACACATACCTGGAACATGTGCTCATAAAACTTTGCCTATGGGTACTATTGTTACAGTAACCAACTTGGCTAATGGAAAGTCAACCACATGTCGTGTCGCAGATCGTGGTCCATATGGTGAAGGTCGAATTATAGATTTAGAAAAAGGAGTTTTTTCTAATATTGCTTCGCTATCGACTGGTATTATTAACGTAAAAATATCTCATTGATCAATGTCAGAAGAAACTCAAATTTCTAAAATCGGTATTACGCCAAATACTATCAAACAATTAAAAGAAGATTTTGGATTGAAGGCTTCAAAGGCATTGGGTCAAAATTTTCTAATAGATCAGAATTATTGCAATAAAATAGCAACATTGATTCCCGAAAATGCAAGTGTCATAGAAGTTGGCCCTGGTGTTGGTTCTTTAACACTTGCTTTGGCGAAACATGGTCATTCTGTTTTGGCATTTGAATTTGATGAATATATATTAGAACCATTAAATTATATTTTAGAAAAATTTGATATGAAATCATTAGTAGATGTAGTTCATAAAGACATAATGCAAGTCGACTTAGACCAAAGCTTAAAAGATATAAATTCGAATATAATAGTCGGAAATCTGCCATACAATATTTCTGCGACTTTACTTATGAACATTGCACAAAATACTAAAGAAGCAAATCTAGTTATTGCAATGGTGCAAAAAGAAGTAGGGGAAAGATTTTCTTCTCCGTTAAAATCACGCGGTGTATCTGGCGTGACATTGAAGTCACGATTTTTTATGGATTGTGAAATATGTTTTGATGTGCCAAGAAATGTATTTATACCCGCACCTAATGTCGATTCTTGTGTTATAAAATTAACTAGAAAGTTAGATCCTTTTAGTAAAATTGCTGAAACAGATGTTATAGACTTTTTTAAATTAATTGATTCTGGATTTTCAATGAGAAGAAAAATGTTAAGGCAATCACTTAAGCCTATTTTGGGTGACTCAATAGGTAAAATTTTAGAATCTAGTGGAGTAGATCCTACATTGCGTGCAGAACAATGTGATTTAGATGACTTCACATCAATTTATAAAGAAATGAAAAGTCGGGCTACATAGTGGAATATACAGAACATGGCTTGGCCAAACTCAACCTTACATTAAGAGTATTAGATATAAGAGAAGATGGTTATAACAATATAAAAGCACTAACACTTTTTTGTAGAGATATTTATGATGTTTTAACTCTAACAAATATAAAAGATTTAGAAAAAGATGTATTAACTATAGGTGTAAATTCAACTGTAGAAAAAAATCTTGATGTAGGTAACAACAATTTGATATTAAAGGCTACTGAAATCTTTAAAAGGAATTTAGTAGATGAAATAGATATGGAATCAAATAATTCTAAAAACTTCAAAATTGTGGTAGAAAAACATATACCCTCAGGTGCTGGTCTTGGTGGAGGTTCAGCTGATGGAGCTGCCATCCTTAGAGAGCTAAATAAGATTTACGAATCTCGATTTACTATTGATGAACTATTAGATCTTGCAATGCTATTAGGCAGTGATGTGGGTGCGTGTCTATACTCTCAAGCATTGTGGATGACACAAAGAGGTGGAACTATTGAATTGATTCAAAATGAGGATAATTCTTTAGATTTTCTATCTGGCTATAAAACATTAATCATTACCCCCGATATCTTTTGTCCTACACCTGAGATATACCAGCATTATGATTTAATAGGTAGACCAACACATGAGGGAATTGAAGTTCCACAAGATTTTTTAATGTTAACCGATAATTTTCATAACGATCTTGAAATATCAGCATTAGATAAATATGATGACTTAAAAGAGTTTAAAAATCATATTGAAAAGATAACAAACGAGAAATTCCTATTAGCAGGGTCAGGTTCTTCTATTTTTTGTATCCTTGATGTAGAAAAGGCTGAATCAAGCTATGAGAAGCTATTGATCCAACTTGAAAATGAGCTCATACATGAAAAAATACGCCAACTCGCAGTTAGTGCGATTTGTTAGCGTATTTTAAAAAATATAGCGCGAAATAAATAGTATTAAAACTATTTACCTTGCTGGCGTCGCTGCCAACGAGTTTTCTTAAGAAGTTTCTTATGTTTCTTCTTACGCATTCTTTTGCGTCGTTTTTTAATTAGTGAACCCATGAAGTCATCTAATCTAATCGCCAGAGAGTAATAAGTGCCAACTCAGCGCAAATTGTTCCTAGAAAATTATTGAGCAATAAATTACTAAATATACAACAGTTTTTAATTATGTGAAATATTGCTTCTAAATAGGCTAAGATTTCTACCATTCGGTGGTGGTGTAATCGGCAACACGACAGGTTTTGATCCTGTTATTCAAGGTTCGAGTCCTTGCCGCCGAGCGTGACATCTAATAATATTGCTGCAATAGTACCGTGTGCCGGTCTTGGCACTCGCATGAAATCTTCAAAACCTAAATTTTTACATAGTGTTTGCGGTTTCTCGATTATATCTCACATTGTTTACGCTCTCATTAATACGTGTTCAGAAATTGTTTTGGTAGTTGGCAATGGTGCCGATCTTGTCAAAGCTGAAATTAAAGAACAGTATTCTAACCATCCGAATTACAAAAATATTAAGTTTGCTCTCCAAGAAGAACTGCTTGGATCTGGTGATGCTGTGCGAGTTGGGCTAACTCAAGTTTCACAAAGTGTTGAGTCGGTATTTATTATTCCAGGTGATGTTCCGCTTATTGACGATGAATTTGTCGGCAATGTTATTGAGTATTTCAATAACGAAAAAGCAGATGTTTTATTGGCAACCGCACTTTTAGAAAATCCATTTGGCTATGGCCGTATTGTTCGCGACGATAACGAAAATATTATCAAGATCGTTGAAGAAAAAGATTGTACAGATGAGCAACGCAAAATTTCTGAATCGAATATGTATCCGTTCGTTGTGGAGAAAAACTTTTTACTTGGAGCTTTGCCACAGCTAAATGCTGACAATGCTCAAAAAGAAATATATTTGACCGACATTGTACAAATCGCAGCAGGTGAATCCAAAAAAGTAGTTTCTTACCTGCTTGAGGACTATAGCTACGTCTTAGGTATTAACGACAGAAAACAATTGGCGCATGTAGAAAAACTTTTGCGTAAACGCATCAATATCTATCACATGTTAAACGGTGTGACTCTTGAAGACCCAGATAATACATATATAGATATTCTGGTGAACATCGAAAAAGATGTAACTATTGGTGCAGGAAGTAAAATTAAAGGACGAACAACTATTGGTTCGGGTTGCGTGATTTTAGATTCAGTAATAGTCGATTCTGTTCTGGAGGAAAATGTGAGTGTGGGCCCGAAATCGTATTTACGACCAGGGACAGTACTTCACGATAATGTTCATATTGGTACATCAGTTGAAATAAAAAAGTCTGAAATTGGTAAGGGAACAA
>JAGPDB010000034.1 GCA_018057765.1 Acidimicrobiia bacterium | reverse complement strand
GGCCTTTCGGTTTTCAGTGTGGAATAACTACGGTTAAACGTAATTAGGTTTTCCTATTCGGAGATCCACGAGTTATAACGCTAGGTAGACAACTCCTCGTGGCTTATCGCAGTCACCCACGTCCTTCATCGGCATCTAGTGCCAAGGCATCCACCATTGGCTCTTTGTAGCTTGAGTAGAAAATTTCCAAAATGGATTTTCTTTGATATTTTTGCAATACAAATAAAAATAACTGTTTCCAGAATATTATTTATTTGATTCGTTTCTTTATCATGAACAATCTTTGTTTCCAAAGATGCTCATGTTCGCTATTGAATTTTCAAGTAACAACACTAGGTGTTATCGGGATACAACATTTGCGTTAGACACAAAGTTCATTGCCCTTTCTTTGATTTCTCAAAGAGTTTCTGATTTAGCATGTTGCCATACTCGTAACCAGCTCATTAAATATAGTACATCGGATTGTGCTTGTCCAAGTCGGAGGAAGAAATATTTTTATTTTTTTATGGACCCGATATTTCTTGAACTTTGGCTTCAACATTTCGCGGAGGTTCTAAAGCTAATACCTCAATATTAGCTGGAGGAGGTTCTACAACTTGCCCACTAGACACATCCATTCCTTGCAATATTTGCAGGATCTCACTATTTGGAATCGCTTTAACCGACCTACCAGACATAGCAGCTAAGGCTAAATATTCATATAACCGACTTCCAGTTTCCGCATTGTTAAAACCATCAAGCCCTAAGAACCAGTTTATTTGTTGTTCGTCATTGGCAAAGCTCTGAGACGCGTATGCTAAAAATGCCAAGGCATTAGCAGGATAACAATTTAAAATCTTAGGTGGAGTGATTTTTGCAGCCCCAAAAGCCTTTAGTATTAAAACGAAATTTACTGCGTCAGAAAGCGTATAATCATCTATATCTCCAGACACAATGTCATTTGACATTTTTGAAAAATGCTGAACATGGTCATCTAATATTTTTTGTACATGACCAAACGCGATATTGTATATTTTGCGATCTGCCCTAGTTTTTTTCTCATCATATAAATCAAGCTTCATAATAAGTTCTACTAGATCTAATGCAAGCTCTGTATCTGTTGTTAGTTTGTCGCGCAATTTTCTTTCAGCCAAAGCTTCACGTGCGGTCACTGCGCTTTCCCTAGCACTAATTTCGTCTAATTCTCTCTGAGCTGAAGTTAACTCTAGGTTTGCCCTTCCTACAGCTTTATTTAAGTAAGCTAGCTCTGCTTTTAGTCTTGTACTATAAGCTGGGCCTATTTGTGGCGTGTTGGCAACTTTAGATGTAGCTGTTCGCTGTTGAAGTTCATGAGCAAGTTGTTCTATTATCAGAAGCATCCCGTCACCATTATCTTTATTAACTATTTGTATTTTATCACCCATCCCCGATACAAACCCACAGGCTTTATTTCCTGTAAAAAACTTTTCTAGGTCTTCTTGTATGAGAGTCCAAGCTTGCGCTAAACGATCTGGCGGCATTTCACCTTTAGTTAACTGAAGGAAAATCTTGCGCAAAGCTCTCGGTGAAGTATTTAGTTTACGAAATCCTGAAAATCTTATTGAGCTTCCTGCGTGAAAGCGAAGAGTACATATATCGCCACTAATATATTTATTCAGATCAGCAAGCCGAGGCGTTTGCGAGATTATTGGATTCCAGTGATAGCAAAATTGCGAGAGTTTAACAGCTTTTTTATATATGTCATTCACTATTGGATCATATATAGGTAGCGCTATTGCTTCTTTTAAAATTACGAAAATAGAATACTGCTTCATTACTAAAGGAGAGAGAACAAAAGCTTTATAGCCTAAGTCCTCTTCGCGATAATGAGAACTATATGGCAAACTTATAAAAACTGTCTTATTGCCATCTACTTCATTTTCTAAGCTAAGTTTATCAAGTTTTGCAATTTGGGTATCAGTATCTGTTACTTTGCCGGTAGTATCATGTAGACCAAAGGTTTCTTGGAATTTGAAACCTAGCGGTGAAACTAAGCGCTTAGCGTAAGCTAGGTGAGAGTTTTCTTCGCACGTAGCTAGCAACCTTGAGGCCGTGACTCCCCCATCTAGCCAAACTAGTTTTATCTTGTTTTTATCTACAAGAGATTTCAACTTAGCTCTAAAATCACGAAATACAGCTGTGTCTGGTGCTTGCCCATACAGAACTACAGTTAGCCCTGCTTTTGAAACCATTAGACTCTCCTGTTTGTGCGAATAGTCCAGTTTAGCACTTGCAGCGATATTGTCACAATTCACACCATATATCTAAATGGAAATAATTTCGTTCGGTCAGTGTCTAAACTATCCCATTGGTGGAAGTGTACCGTGCCTTCAGCTAAAAGTATTCCCTATATTACCGTTGTCGGCCCCAACTGTTGTGTCAGCGGCTCGTGTTACAGCTGATGTTGATGGTACAGTTGCAACTGTTTCGGTTAGACCATCTGTACTTTGTCCTTTAGAATCAGGACGATTGACAATTGCGGGTGCATCGGATCTTTCGTGTTCAACGGGCCAATGATTACTTGGAACCCAGTCGTAATTTCCAATCTTTTTCGCATCTGTGGGTACTAATGCTTCTACATTTAGTAGGTAAGCGAAGAAAGAGAAATTATTTAGATCATAGCTAGGCAGATAATCCATCAATGCTTTCGCAACATCTGGATTAGAAATATATCGATATATTCGCTCTGCTTCAATATTTATATCACAGATTTTCAGACTTTCAGCCAAAGCTCTTGCTGCTATGTTGACATTAGCTATCCGAGCTTTACCTGTTTGATCATAACACTCGTAGTAAATCCCATTTAGTATCTGTTGACGTTCCCTTAAAACGAGTAGAACATTGGTACCAGTAGAAATAGTACCTATAAACGTCTTTAAAGTATTTCCGTCAAATTTTGGTAAATCTTCACACAAAAACTCTACCCAAGCCTTATCGCTTTGTTCCAGTGTAGTATTAAGTTGAGTCAATTTTGCTAATGCCGATTGGTATTCTTCGTCTCCAGGTTGCATTTTTCGTTCCTTCGATTTGTGTTAGCTATTTGTTAAGTGTTCTTGTTTGATAAGAATACTAATGTAGTTAGTATTGGTAATGTCAAATTAACTTATATTACAATGATTTAGTGTGCTTAGTAACCTAGTACATCAGGTGATGAGGGTGGGTCTTGTTCATGTAGCCACTGTGCGAGAGCAACATTGAAATCATCTTGACCTACCGCCCTTATTTGGTCAGCGGTTTTTAATAATGTTTGGGCTGTATCGACTGTATCAGGTAGTCCATCTGATATTTGTCTTCCAGCACTTGGGTGATTGGCAAGTGTTGCTTGATCCCTTTCGTAGGGCCAACGCACTTTGGTATCCCAGAATGAAATACCTTTTGATATGTCAACTTCTGTTGGTATAACTTCTAGATCTAACAAATACTCTACAAAGGAGAGATGGTATTCAAAGCTGTTTAACAAATGGCCATATAAAGCTTTTGCTGCTAACGATGTCGTGATGTTTCCATAAACTCTATCTTCTACTTCTTCTATTTCACAAAGCCTAAGCGAACTTTCTAGTGCGCTTGCTACTATATTTGAAATTGAAGTTGTTGGTGCTCCAGTTACTAAGTCATAACAGCTGACCGATAGTGTTTCTAATATTTCTAGACGTTCTTTTGAATATGGGAAAATACCGCTATCTTTTGAGACTAAAAATATAAATCGACTTAAAGCATTACCTTCAAATTTTGGCAGATCTTCACACAAAAACTCTATCCATGTTTTGTCACTTAGTTTTAGCTGTTCAGGTAGTCGGGTCAATTTTTCATAGGCTATTTGAAATTCAATATCACCAGGTTGCATTTTTCGTTCCTTCGAATTGTTTAACAATCATTTTGTTTAATCGTCTATTTTACTATTGGTAGGATTGAAACATCAAATAAGGATAAGGATCTTGAATTTTTCTACCGCATTTTATAAAACCTGATAGTTATATTCGATACGTTTAGGATTAATTGTGTATCGCTTGGCCATATATTCTTTGAGCGTATTGGTTGCCCAAATTCGAAACTTAGTTCCTTGTTTTGACCCAATACGGTATCCGATTGCAATGATTACATCTAAGTTGTATGTAAAAACTTCCCACTTTACCTTACGGTTTCCTTAAGTTAGAACTTGTAAGGTTTACTTACATGTTCGAACTTCTACTAGTTCGTCTTCCAAATAGATATTTTTTACATGCTGAGTCACATTATGAGGTGTAACAGAAAATATCTCAGTGATTTGAGCTTGAGTCGCTCGAATCGTGTCAACATTAGTGTCACCTTTGAGCTCAATTGCTCCATCTGAACTTCGATAAACTGCTAGTTGGCTAATAGGAATAGGTATGATACCTATGGATAAAATATTATTATGAACATACTAATCACTGGTGTGTCATGTGCTGGGAAATCAACTATTGCTCGTCATCTTTTGAGCTTGGGGTTTAACGCTTATGATACTGATTGTATAAAAAATCTGAGCGCATGGACTGATATCAAAACTGGCGAATGTATTAATGATGTTCAATGGTCATCTTCAGATGAATGGGAAGGCAAATATGATTGGCTATGGAATAAAGAATATTTAAAAACAATGCTAGATAATAATAAGGGCAACGTTGCTTTTTTCTGTGGGAGTTCATCTAATCAAGCTTTATTTTATGACTATTTTGATCTCATCTTTTTACTTGAAGTAGATGATGATCTAATTACCGAGAGACTTAAAACTCAGCGTGAACACAGTTTTGGGTCTAACCCTGGAGAGCTAGAAATTATTTTAAATTGGTATAAAGACTTCCAAGAGAAAACTAAAAAAGCAGGAGCAATAGTACTTGATGCTAGAAATACAACTCTAGAAATTGTGGATGAAATACTTCACATTGTTAATTAATTCTTATCCATTTAAAACCATCGGGCCCATTTGACGGCTTTGAATTTCCGGGAATTGCCCTGCTACTTTGCAGACATCTTCTAGCGGATCCCCTAATAGAAGTTCACGGACACCATCAGGAAGACTGGCTCGGTTATATACAGCATCGCGTACATCTTGATTTGGGTCACAAATTGCTCTTTTGATAATACTAGCCACATCAACACCAGGAGGATATTCTTCACGACTTGCAATTGCGACTCGCACACTTACTGAACTATCACGCGAGTAAATCTCAAAAATTCTGGCCGCATCAACACCAGCAGGAAAAGTTTTTCTAGAAGCTACAGCTATTCTTATATATACTGATTCATCGCAAGATTGTCTATTTACTAAATCAATCTCATCGATACCTTCAGGGATATTTAAACGATCGGCAACTGCTGCCCTAACTAACCAGTGTGGGTCTCTTGAGAGCCTATTTATTAGTTCTATATCATTTATAGCATCGGGGAAATCAATACGACCCGCAATACCAGCACGAATCTTTGCATTTTTAGAAAACGATAAATCATAAATAAATTTAGACGGTTCAATACCATCTGGGAAAACATCTCTCTGCACTACCGCAGCGATTATATCTTTGCTATCAGTTTCTAGTAGATCTTCTAAGAATATTTTTCCATCAATTGATGGTGGATACTCGATACGACTTGCTAGAGCAGCAAGCACGGAAGGTTTATACCTCTTTGAAAGTTCTTCGATTAAACCAAGCATGCCAAAAACAGGTTTATTAATCAATTCTGGGAAGGCTATAAGCACTTCTTCACAGTCTTGTAAAAACCTCTCAGAACGCTTTACAGCAATACTTACACCTTCTGGAGTTTTTGATATTACATCACCAAAAATATAAGATTTTTCCCATTCTATAAAAAGTATCTCTGCATCATGCGAATAATTGAAACTCATATTTGTCCACCTCTAATAATTACGACATGCAATATTACAACAAATAGCCACAACAGACAAAATACATAATAATCCCTAACAAAAGTACACTTTGGCATACGTTGGGTATTTTAGCGTCCAATCACAAAATTACTGTTCGGAATTTTTTGTTCATCTAATTTTGCTTCGGGATGTTTTGTGAGACAACTTTGTGCATCCATAGTAGGTAGATCTAAGCCAACCTCAGGTTTAGTTGGTTTATTTGCTCCCCTGTCTGTATCGCACTCCTCAGGAGTTTTGGTCACAATGCCTGGTCTTGGCATTAAGCCAACAGTTTCACAACCTTGATCATCTACACCTGGGCCATAATATAAAGGTTTCATTGCTGCAATCGTTAAAGCCAAGAATGGTACAACAACAATTACTGGACCGATTTTGCGAAGTGCACGATGAGAACGAGTATGGTCGACTAATGCTGTTGCTTCATGTTTTAGAGCCTCTGAAAATAACTTATTATGCATTCTGACAACTGGCCTGCCTAACAATGAATCTGAATTAATGCGATAACGTAAAGAATCAATCACTTTTAACCGAACTGGTAACGCTATACGTTTTCCTCTTAAAGTACGTGACCGAGAAATTTGAATAGTTACATCTTCTGAACTTGGACAAGTTTTTAATATTCGATCTCGCTGTTCATCAAGCTCTGGATAATTATTGAAAAAGTTTCTAAAGACATTATCTTTACGATCTCGTATTTTTCCCAAAAATGATTTATGGCGAGTGCCACTATCTTGCTGTATTTCATCTTCACGTTTTTTCCTAAACCAAGGTATTAATACTGGTATTACATAAGGCAATAAGATGCCCTTCGCTGGCTTACCAAGTATTGTGACACTATCCACTTTGTTATAAGTCATACAAGTACCATTAGTCGAAGTTTGACTAGTACCATTAGGGTAGAAATCTGCATCAATTTGAGCTCCACGCCGTTTGGCTAAAAGTTCATCGAGTAAAGCTCTAACAGTATGACCAACACCTTGATTGTCAAGATTATATTTATTGACCACATTTGTAATTTTGATGTTTGCTTCTAAGTCATCTTTAATGTTTGGTGCAATTAAATCACGTAGTTGTTTATATTCTTCATCTGAAAGTGAGTTTTCTATACCACCAGCGTATACAACTTTTATACTACTTCCCAGTTGCTCAAGACGTTTTTGTAACATTGCAGTTGCTACATATCCACGAACAATAGCCAAATCAAGATTATCTCTACTACTAGTTTGGAATCCTCCAGTACGTTCGCCTTTTGTCATTTTATCATCTTCTGCAGAAGACAACCCGGCGACTCTGACAACAGCCACATTTGGTAATTGCCTGATTGATCTAGCAGCATCATCAATATTTTGTTCTGAAATTTGTAAAGCTGCAGGATCTAAAGCAAAACGTCTTGCATATTCTCCTGAAGCTGGGCTTTTAGAATTATCTACACCTAGATCAATCTTTACGCTTTCACTTTTACCAGGTGGTATATATTTGATTTCTTGACCAGCGCTGCGCAGTAAATGAGTATCTTGAATTGCTGGCTCATACTCGTAGAAGAAATCTCTTTTTCCAGTTCCAAAAGCTAAAGCAGCTGTCGCAACCACAGATGCTGCTAGAGTTTTCCTAAACGAAAGTTTGCGTGCTTTTGATACCATTAGTCCATTTTAGTCGTTGTTTTATTAATGGTCAAGAGCACTGGAAATAAATAAGATATGTTTAATTTAGTTACACCCTCAATTTAATCAGTTCTAACAACTAATTTACCTCGAGCATGTCTAGTTTCGGCTTTCTCCAACGCTTCAAGTGCTTGATTAAAGCTATATACTTTCTCTAATACGAGTTTGATCGAACCATTCGCGACGTGTGAAACAAAATCTTTCACTAATTCGACCCCATCATCCGAGTGCTCAAATTGCATAATCGAAATATTTCTTTCGGACTGAGTGCCATCTCCTCCAGAAACACTGACCACCCTGCCACCAACTCTAACTACACTCATCGAATCTTTGACGGTCCCCGGTTGAATTGCCAAAGCACAGTCAACACCACCATTGGATAAAGAATGTACTTGGGCTTGCCATTCGGGATCGCTATAATCAACAGTCATTTCCACACCTAGTGATCTGAGGTAGTCATGATTTTTTGAAGATGCAGAGGCGACAACTTGAATTCCTTTCGCAATTGCCATCTGAATAACTAGTGTGCCAATAGCACCAGAAGCACCTGCGATAAAAAGCTTCTCACCATCTATCAAGTTAAGATCTCGTACCGAATTGATTGCAGCATCTGCTGCGATTGGAATAGCAGCCCCCTGTTCAAATGTAAGTTTTTCAGGGAGAGGAATCAAAACAGAAGCATCGAGACAAACATATTGCGCCCAACTTCCACCTTGAGGAGTGAGCCCTGAAGTAAAAAGAACTTCATCGCCGATAACAAAATTTGATACATTGCTTCCAACTTTGGAGATTATCCCTGAGCCTTCAGATCCAACAACATATGGGAATTTCGCTTTGCCCGGGAAAAACATATCTCCGGGTACATAATATCGATCGTGAATTCCGACACCAAAAGCTTTGACCTCGACTAAAACCAATCAAGCAGACGAAGGAAGAAAAACTGAAATTAAAGGTGAAACTATTTACAATCCATTGACAATAAAAGAACAGGCACAACCAGCAGCGCTTCATTCTAACAATCCAATTATTTGGACAGCAATAGCGATAGTAAGTAGCATCATGCTCTTTTGGTTTATCTTAGTTTCAAAACGTCGCGATGATGACGAAGAGGAAGAATTAGCTTAAAAGACTTCGTTGCAAATTTCTCGAACGTTATTTTTTACAAAGTAGTAGGTTCTAGAAAAGGTATATCTCTAATTTTTCCTTCTATTCCATAAATTTGTTGTGTGGAAAGTCCAAAATAACTAGCTTC
>JAGPDB010000033.1:5767-10055 GCA_018057765.1 Acidimicrobiia bacterium | reverse complement strand
GGAAATTCAGGCTCAAGGCATTGTATCCATCTGTCTGTACTATATGGCTTTCATCATCATAAAAAGCTAAGCGATATAAATCTTTTAATATAACAACATCAGGACTTGTAAACACTGCCTTTAAATCTTTGATTTCCTTTGCCTCAACATATAAAGGTACAAGACGGCCACCCACATATCCAGTTGCACCTGTTACTAAAATCTTTTTTGTCATATATAAATTATAAGACAATAGGCATTGATTGGCATTATTCCAAAACAGCTATTTTATAGTTTGAAAAGAATATCTCTTTTTTGAAGCTACAAATAATCCCATACCAACAAGTATCAAAATTATGCCTGTAGGCCAATCTGTTTCTAGACCAGTATTTGCCAAAGTACCTTTTGCAGAGTTCACTGTTCCTATTGGAGATCCTGTTGTAGAATTAGTTACATCTGGCACTGACGCATTGGCTGATGGAATTTCATAACGTATAACATTCTCACCAAGAACTTGAACTCCACTGAGAACAGCAGAATAGTCAAGTACACTTGCATCTTTCATTGTTAAGGCAGCGCTTTGGCCGAGCAAAATACCAGACACATTTACATCCCATGTGAAGTCATCAACTTTAGTAAAATTATCAATAGAACCCGAAGTTAAAATTAGATCATCCTGGGTGAAAGAAGGTGCCCAAATCTTTTTGTTGAAGCTTATTCTAAAACATCCAGAACCATCATCGGATAATGCAGTTTGTCCCGGGCATAAATTTATAGATGGAGTTAGACCAGAGTTGTCATAAACTAAAGTAGCAATATTATTCACATT
Source organism: Acidimicrobiia bacterium (assembly GCA_018057765.1). Classification (NCBI taxonomy): domain Bacteria; kingdom Bacillati; phylum Actinomycetota; class Acidimicrobiia; species Acidimicrobiia bacterium. The sequence goes on along the minus strand of JAGPDB010000033.1, from coordinate 9,247 downwards.
AGATAATTGTTCGAAAGGATTCCCTCCAACGAATAATACACGTTGCATAGCTTGAGTATCAATATCTGGCCCAGAAGCCATCGCATAAACTTTTAGACTACCAGAAGCAAAAGCATCGGTTGCCACCATATTATATTGGAATGGATAACTTGTATGGCCATCAATATTTCCAGACCTTGAAAGTAAACAAATAATTAGAGTTCCTTCAATTCCAATTAAACCTGCACCCATATTTGAAGGCGAACCATAGTCAAAGCACATGCCTGGATCTGATGATAAATTATCGTTCGGATCTAAATCTACGATAGTCCCAAAAGATGCAGCATCGGGAACAATAAAAGAAATAACACTCGTCATTTCATCATTTTGTGGAATCATTCCGTCACCGAGATTATGATAGAAAACTTCATAAGAAACATTTGACCCACTTGTTATTACACCTTCAGTCAAAAGTCTTGTTTGAATTGCAACATCTGGCAATGCAGTAATTACATATGGAGTCATAGTAGATGAATCATTACTTGAGTTTGGGTCGATATTGTTTGTGCCACCTTCGAGCAAACTCCCTGAAACTGATATAGTAGTTTCTAACTCATCACCAATTCCACCAGTAACGTCACCATAAAAAATGATAGCTACACATTGCGTGCTTTGAAGTAGTCCAGTCCAGATTCCAGTGTTGCTATCGATTGAGCCAGGATCTTGTGCGTCAGTGTTGCTTGAATTCGGATCGGCATTCACTAAAAGCGAGGTTACAGTATAGTTACTAACAGAATCTATAGATAACGTGAATTGTTCAACAGTTTCATCTCCATCATTACAAACATGACCACCTAAAACAGCTCCTAAGTATCCAACGCCTACTTGTATTCTAAGATCAGAAGATCCAGGATCTGCATAACTTGAACTGCTGAATCCAAATTGCAATAAGCATGTTGAGATAATGACCATTAGTGTTAAGAGTTTCTTCACAAAGTTTTACTCGACACTGTGATATAAAAACTTTATAGGCCAAAATACCCATTTTGCCAGAAATAGGCTATTTTTTGTAAAGATTTTACGGATTATGACGAGATAATAGCTACAAATTAAATTAGTTCAAAAGTGGAGTACTTATGAAAAAATATAAAAGCCTATTATCAATTGCACTTGTAGCATTAATGGCGATAGGAATACAGGTAGCCACACTAAGTGCAGCAAACGCAGCAACAAACACGGATTTAAGTATCGATGGTCGAAGAACTTTTGCGAACCACGCCATTGATATTGATGTTTGTAACGAAGGTTCAACTGCGGTTAAAGAAATAGTATTAGATATTGATAGTACAAACTTTGTTTTTAATGATTCATTTTTCAATGTCCCAGAAACTAATGCAAGCAATCGAGGTAGTTACGATGTAGACACTTCTACATGGACTGGTCTTTTAGACGCAGGTCAATGTTTTAAACTAATAATCTCGGGAAATGAAACTGCAAGCTTGGGCGACTCAGTAACCACAAGCATATCAATTGCTTCAAGTATCCATAATGTAGACGATGCTATAAATATTGATACTGATAATTCCAATGACTCTATTACTTTTGACCCTTACACAATTGCACTATTACCCGACATGAAAACAGAAGCAAGACTAGTAACAACAGGTACCATTAGCCCTACCGATGATGTTGAATACCAAGTAACGTTATCAAATATCGGCCAAGGTACATACATTAACACTAACTCGTTCCAATATATTTTCGTATTACCAGAAGGATCAGCATTTGTTAGCATTGCCGATAACGATCCAGGGGACCTACTTAACGCATCATCTGGGAACTGTTTTAACTATGGCCGCATGAATATTGAAGTTCCTATACCAGGTGCAGACTATTTCACTGGACGACAAATAGTAATTTGTAGCTTATCTTTAAGTTCAGGTACAGAATTACCTGCAGATGATTCCATTTATTCTTTCAATGTTATAATCACAGCAGGTACAGGACTAGCATCAGGTACAGCTGACGTTATGGGATTATTCCAAGGTAATGATACTGGAACAATGAAATATCAAAATACAGTTATGAACGGTATTCAATTAATAGATACTATTGATTCTGACCCTAATGACAATATTGCTTTCCTCTCTTATGACCCATCTGCTTTGAAGGCAACTGCAAGTTTGTGTCCAGGTCAAAGTGAAATATCTACTGACGGGACTGGGTGTTTTAGAATCAGGTTTAACAAAGACATATTCGAACCATCATTTGATGTAACAGATATAGAAGTATCGGGTTCAGGTATTGTTGATACACTTATCAAAGTTAGCGATAACCTATGGGAAGTTAGAGTAAAAAATATAGAACTAAACAAAACAGCAACTATCTCACTTTTACTTGGAGGAATCGTGGACTACAATGCAGTGCAATCCGATACTCAAGTATTAGGTATAAATGCTATTAGATATGCTGTAGAAGATTCGCCAGTAAATACTGGGAATGCTCAAGCTAACAACGCTATAAATAACTCTGCAAGCGGAACGTTGGCAGCAACTGGCAACAACGGATCGACTTCAATATACGCAATCTCGTTAATACTTATTGGATTCGCAATAACATTTGCAAATAGAAAAAAACTGATCACAGTGAAATAAACATTTCTTTAATAGTTGTTGTCATTAAGAAAAATATGATCTTGTGCGCCTAATATGGTGCACACCTTTTAATCGTTCTTAGTCCGGTTAATTGCCGGACTTTTTCTTTCGGAGCGAAAATGAATACCACTAAACTGCAAACTATACATGCAGTTGATTCTCTCGAAGAATTAATAGGAGAAACTCCTCTACTTCGACTAAAGAAAATTTCTGTTGGTATGCCTGCTCAATTACTTGTAAAGCTTGAAATGTTAAACCCAGGAGGTTCATCAAAAGACCGTCCTGCTCTCGAGATGATTAATGCTGCAGAAGCAGACGGAAAACTTCTACCTGGCGGAACAATAATAGAACCTACTTCTGGAAATACAGGTGTTGGCTTAGCAATTATTGCAGCACAGCGAGGATATAAAACAATATTTGTTGTTACTGATAAAGTAAGCGGCGAAAAAATCGATCTATTGCGAGCTTATGGCGCGCAGGTTGTTGTATGCCCTGTTGCTGTCGCTCCAGAAGATCCGTGTTCATATTATTCAGTAGCAGAAAGGCTGACACTAGAGACACCTAATTCTTTTAGACCAGACCAATATTCGAATCAAAATAATCCACTTTCTCATTACAAAACTACAGGACCAGAAATTTGGGAACAAACAGGTGGAAAAATAACTCATTTTGTTGCTGGTATAGGAACAGGTGGGACAATATCTGGTGTTGGGAAATATTTAAAAGAACAGAATCCGAATATAAAAATAGTTGGTGCAGATCCAATCAATTCAGTATTTTCTGGTGGAAGTGGCCGTCCATATTTAACAGAAGGTGTGGGAGAAGATTTTTGGCCCAGTACCTTTGA
>JAGPDB010000033.1:0-5667 GCA_018057765.1 Acidimicrobiia bacterium | reverse complement strand
ATGTAAGAGAACTACTGAAAAATAAGAATAGATAATTAGGAGTATTGCAATGGACGAAATTAAAGAAAATGTATCTTTTGAAACTTTAGCAGTTCACGCCGGGCAAGAAGCTGACGAAAAAACTGGTGCGGTAACGGTTCCAATCTATGCTACGTCTACTTATAAACAAACTGGCGTTGGCGAATTTCCATTTAGCGACTATTCTCGTGTTGATAACCCTACAAGAAGTGCACTTCAAAGTTCTCTGTCTACTTTAGAAGGCGCAGAATTCGGCCTTGCTTTCTCAAGCGGATTAGCAGCGACTGATACATTGCTGCGCACATTAAATTCTGGTGATCATATTGTTATGGGGCTCGATGTATACGGTGGAACATACCGCTTGATTACAAAAATACTTTCACGTCAAGGGATAGAAATCTCGACAGTAGATCTTAGTGACACAGATAAGATTGCAAGTGTGTGGAAAGATAGCACTAGGTTTGTGTGGATTGAAACACCATCTAATCCAACTTTGACAATTACAGATATTGAACAGATTTCGACTTTTGTTCATTCGCGTGGTGGAAAAGTTATTGTTGATAATACTTTTGCTACCCCGTATTTACAACAACCACTTAGTTTAGGTGCTGATGTTGTTGTTCATTCGACAACAAAATATATTGGTGGTCATAGCGATGTAGTTGGAGGTTTTATAGCAACTAGCGATAAAGAACTGTACGAAGAATTAAAATTCTTACAGTATGCTATTGGTGCAGTTCCTGGTCCATTTGATGTGTACCTACTTTTACGAGGTATAAAAACTTTACCTGTAAGAATGGATCGACATAATGAAAATGCGCAAGCTATTGCTGAGTTTCTTGACTCTCATGAAAATGTTTCTAAAGTTTATTATCCAGGTTTGAAATCACATGTCGGTCATGATATTGCAAGCAAACAAATGCGCGGCTTTGGTGGCATGGTCAGCTTTATTGTTAGTGGTGGATCAGCAATGGCAAAATCGGTTGCTGAGAATACTCAACTATTCACATTAGCTGAGTCTCTCGGTGCTGTTGAATCCTTAATAGAAGTTCCTGCACTTATGACTCATGCTTCAACTTCTGGTTCTTTATTAGAAGTTGATCCAGGATTAATTCGTATTTCAGTTGGACTTGAAAATGTTGACGACCTCATTACTGATCTAAAAATTGCTCTAGGTTAAAGACGTAGCCAAACTGATTATAGTGAAGTACAAGAGTGGTCATGACAGACAATATTTTCGTCACTATATTCAAAAATACTTAAAAGCGGTGAATCAATTGGCAGCTCATTAGTTTTGTAATGCCAATGGTTAATTGCGAAATCGGCAATAAAATTATGTGCATCAAAATTAATTGACGTTTTATATTTTAATTCTGTTTCTTCATTTCCTTTAATAATGTTGTAGCGCATCAATGCCCACTGAACTATTGATAATGAAGATGGTATTGGATGGTCAAACTCTCCAGCTTCCACTTGAGTGAAATCTGTATTTGGATTTTCTATCCAGCGTCCTTCAATGTTAAATGTCATAACAAGATTTTTTTGTTGATCTAGTTCCTCTTTAGTAACTGATCCTCGTTCAAACATGTATGTTTGGAGTAACAAAATGCTCGCAACATCTTCTAGAAATACTTCTTTTTGTTTGATACCTTCATGTGTAGATCGTGTATCTTTTTGAATAATAATTGAATTATATAGCTCAGTAACCCGAGTGTGTATTCCTGTGAAGCGTTCAACATAATTAAAAGCAATTCCAAGTAGAGAATTCCAACTTGTAAGTATCTTCGTATCAACACTTGGTTGAGCACGTTTTTTTCGCACATCATATAAGGTTTTAGCCAAGATTGAATCGGATTTTCTTTTTATATGAAAATCTTCTTCAAAATCTATTAGCTCATAGTGTTCTTTGAAATCGTCATATTGACTCCCGAGTATATTTTTAAGTTCCTCTTCATTCCATGCATATGTCTGGCCTTCAATATGCTTTGTGTCTGCATCATGGCCACTTGCATATAAATCACCAATTCTAAAAGTATCCTCCAGAGAGAAAAGTATTTCAGATATTGTCTGTTTATAAGATTGGTCTTTAAAAACTTTATAACCCAAAGAATATGAAATAAGCATCATTGCTTGGTCATACAACATTTTTTCGAAGTGAGGTATCTCCCAATTCTTATCAACACAATAACGAAAAAAACCACCACCTACATGATCTGCCAAACCAGAATCTTGCATAATGTCTAGAACATTTTTTGCCCAGGCTGATATCTTTGGACGTGCCATCGCTTCATCTGAACTGAGAAGAAAAAGTAACGAGCAATGAGGCGGAAATTTAGTTTGCGACATAAAACCACCATTAGAAAGATCAAATTGGTTTTCGTAATCATCCCAATTCGGTGATTCAATCTGTTGATTATCGAAAATTCGTGGATTGAAGTTTTCTAGATCATCAACATTTTCGACATAGAAATCAAATACTTGGGTCATCACATCTATAAAACCACCCATATTATATTTTGGTTCTGATGCCAAATATGTAGCAGCAAAAAATGGTTTTAAGTCTGGCGTCATGACAACATTTAATGGCCATCCACCTTGTCCATAACTACTTTGAATAAAATTCATACAAAATGAATCAATATCTGGTCGCTGTTCCCTATCGACTTTTATACAAACAAACTTTTTATTCATAAATTTTGCGACTTCAACATTTGAAAAAGTGTCATTCGCCATAACATGACACCAATGACAGGTTGCATAACCTACTGAAATAAACAATGGACGCTTAGTTGACTTTGCATACTCAATAACTTCTTCAGAATATTCTTGCCAAGCTATAGGATTATCTTTATGCTGTCTCAAATACGGTGAAGTGCTTTTATCTAAATTATTTATTTCTAAGTTCATATTCAATATCATAGTTTGGTTAAAAATATGAAACTAGAAGGTAAGTATCTACATAAGATTCGCGAAATACGTCTCAAACAAGAAAATTTTGAGAAATAGTCCAATATACCTATAAAGAAATTTAGCCTCTCTGACGATTTTAAAAAGATCGAATATTACTTAAAGGTGAATTTATGAAGAAACTCTGGAAAACTGCAAGCTTATTGTTGACACCCATTTTGGTTTTGGGTTTGCAGTTTGGCAATATTGGTCTTGCTCACGCTGCTGGAAATGCTGAATTAAGTATCAGTTCCGATATTCAATATTCAAATACAGGGTTCTATATAAGTATCTACAATAGTCAAGATAGCGATACTATCTCAGAGTTTACAATTAATAATATTGCGACGAATGCAACACTTGAAGATGGATTTATTGATGCAGTACCCCTACAAGGCGCTGACCCTGGGTCATTTAACACTGCCACAAATACCTGGACAGGATCTTTAGAACCTGGAGATACTATAAGCATTCTTTACAAAATTCATGTTACAACACCTGTTGGTTCAACTGTTTCAATTACGTCAAATATTGTATCTAGTAAATTAGTTGGTGGTGCTGTAAATGTTGATACTACCTTGAGTAATGATACAGCAACATCTAGCTTTATCGAAACCTTACATTCGGATTTAAATGTTTCAACTCGCCTAAAAACTACAGGTACTATTTTGGAAACTACAGATGTTACTTACGAAGTTACTATCGAAAATGCAGGACTTGGTGAATATGTGGATAATGGGTTTTTCTATCTTGTCTTCATTATGCCCGAAGATTCAACTTTTGTCAGCATGACTGACACTAATTTAAGTGATGAAGTAGAAGTTAATCAGTGCAATAATATAGGTCCTATAGAGAATCTCGGTTTTGTTGCTTTGAACTCATATAGTTATACGGGTAACTTAATGTTATGCCCTTTAGGAACAACAGCTAATTTGCCAAGTGGTACTAATTATAAGTTCGAATTTACTATGACTGCTGGGCCAGTTTTTGCAGCTGGTAATGCAAGTGTTCTCGTCTTAGGACAAGGAAACGATGTCGATACTCTTAAGATTTGGAGAGCCTTGGCTTTTCAGACCGATCCGTTCGCTGATGATACTGGTAATTTTATATTTCTTTCGTACGATCCTTCTGAATTGTCTGCGACTTCGAGTTTGTGTCCTGGCCAGTCTGCTATTTCAAATGATGGCAATGGTTGTTTTAGTATTTCCTTTAATAAGGATATTTATGACGAATCATTTGGTTTGGATGATATTGTTGTAACTGGTTCGGGAACTGCAAGTTCGTTAACCAAAGTTGGTGATAATCTGTGGGAACTTCGTATTGTTAATATTGGTCTTGGCCAAACTGCAAATATTAGTTTAAATACAGGTGGGATCATAGATCTATCTGCTGTTCAAAGCGCTGCACGTGTATTAGGTATTACAGCAATTCGTTATGAAATAGCAGTTGCACAAGATACGACTTCTGACACATTGAGATCTGCAAGCGGTACATTAGCCGAAACAGGAACCAGCAGTTCAAATATGCTCACAGCCCTCACTTTGATGTTTACAGGTTTCGCACTATTGCTAACAAGTAAATATCGTAAAAAGAATATTGTATAGGAACGACAGATATTTTATTTAACGTCGGGCTTTTTTTCATCAATAGTTAACAATACATCTAATGGTTCACCTATTAGTAGACGACTATGAACTAATGCTACTTTGACTGCCTTACGTTTTATTTCTTGGGCGTATGGTCCTTCCCAACCTGCATCAACGTGTGCTTGAAAAAGTTCTAACCATCGACGGAATTCATCATGTGTAAAATTTTCTAATTGATGTATCTTTACATGGGTTTCAAGAGGATTACCCCGGTAATCACCAATGCCAAGAAGCATTCTGCACCAAAAATCTTTAATTTTGACTAAATGTTCATTCCAATCGACATGAGCAACATCATTAAATACATGTCCGAGTAAGTCATCTTGGGCAACATCGCTATAGAAACGTTTCATCAATTCTGTAATTTCTAATTCACTATCTAAATCACAATTTCTAAAGTTAATAACTTTTTTATCACTCATTTTACTAGCTCAACTTCCTCACTTTTTATAGATATCTATGTCTACACTATTCTTACACATTAAAATATTCAATTATCATCAGGATAATAGCTTTTTTGATAGTAATTATTCAGATTTGACCAACTATCAGTATTGTCGGTACAATATAGGCTTTACGAAGCAAAGGAATGCATTATGTTGTTAAACAATATTGAAACTTTTAGAGAACTATTTTTAGATTCTTTAAAAACCAATGACACCGAAGACCAAAAAGCGAAACTCACTAGGTATGTCAATGTAAGTTACAATGCACAGTACGGTTTAATACCTATAGTAGAGGCTGTATCTTGTTTGACGGAAGTCTACGAAAATAAATGGAACGATATTTCTCTGAGATTATGCGCTGCTGAACTTGTTTGTTCTAGTGTAAATGATCCTGCAGTTGTAGTAGAGGCTGCGGATTGGAAATCGAAAGAAGCAATTTCTATTTCAAATAATGTAAAAAATGCACAACATTTTATTAATCGCCAAATGAAATTGAGAAATCCTATTTCTGATGGTCCTGAATATATTATTTTTATTGATGGTGAAACAGATGATCATGTAAAAATGATCCAAGATGAACTACTTTCTGCTCAAGAAAACCCTGATTCGAA
>JAGPDB010000032.1 GCA_018057765.1 Acidimicrobiia bacterium | reverse complement strand
TGCTGCAGCGCGTGCTCTTGCTGCTGCTTGGTCTGCTGCTTCTTTCTGAGCTATCAAACCAGAAAGTTCACCTTTTGTCTGATTCAAAAGAGATAGTTGAGAGGCATTGGCAGCCTCAAGAGATTTCTTCTGTGCGCTCAAAGCTTTTTCTTGGGCATCAATATCAACTAATTGCTTGCTTAGCTCAGCTTTTTTAAGTGCAATATTTTCTTTAGAAATTTGAAGTTGAGTTATAGCAAATGAGTCAGAACCATTTACTAAGTTTGCATATGAATCTTTTCTTTTCGCATTTAACGGAGTTGAATCGACGTCATCTTCGTTTGCAGAAGAAGTGTAAAGCGATATCGCTCTTTTTTGCACCCGCGAATCTATTGCTTTATTTTCAAGTTCGGCAGCATCAATTTCATTTTGTGCTGATTGAACGTCTGTTTTTAAACTAGCAAGTTTTAACGTTGTTGCATTATAGCTTTCAGCCAAGCCAGAGATCTTGTCGCCATTTGCTTGAATCTGATTAGAGAGCTGTTCAGCCTTCTTTCTCTTATCATCAATTGGGCTTGCGAAAGTTACACTAGTGAAACTTAGGGAAGCTATAACGATTAGGACAAGTCCTAAATTACGGAGCCGAGGGCCTTCGTGATTTTTGATATTCATATAGGATATATACTCTAGCAAGCATATTTTGAGATTGCACTGATATCATGTAATAAAGTGGTATCTACCAGGACTTCCTACAATTTGCATGACTTATTGGAGACATGCGTTATTTACGATAATCCACTATTAACCTTAGCAACGTAATACTTATATGGAAACGTTGATTAGTAGAGACACACAAAAAATACCTATGATGGTTGCTATTGTGGACGAAATACATATTCTAGATTCTCTTATAAACAAGGACGAAAATGTCTTTGAAAATGTTTTTCATCTATATTCTGGAGCGTGTGTAAACATTGCTCGCAAGATACTAAGAAGTGAAGCTAAAGCAAATGATGTTGTACAGAATGTTTTTATCCATCTTTATGAAAAGCCCGAAAGATTTGACCCAACTCGAGGAACTTTAAAAACATTTCTACTCACACAATGTCGTTCACGTTCAATAGATTTAATAAGAAGCGAAACCGCAAGATCAAAACGAGAACTTAAGCAGAGCGAAAATTTAGAAATATACAAAAGTGGTAATACTACATCAAATACAGAATCAATAATCCTTCAATTATCATTAAGCGAAACTGTAAAGCTAGCTTTAGAAAAATTATCTAACGATGAAAAATCTGCAATAGTCTTAAGTTATTATCAAGGATTAACTTATAGAGAAGTTGCATCTGAATTAGATCTACCGGAAGGTACTGTAAAATCAAGAATCCGTTCAGCGTTAAAAAAGCTTAAAATTCATTTGAGTGACTTAGAAGTAAAGGGTGTGAATAATGAATAACTTCGACCCTACTAATTTAAGTGATGATATATGTGAACTATTAGATCTATATGTGATTGGCGCACTAGATGATAATGAGGAATCGCAAGTTAAAAATATATTGAGTGTCTCTTCGAATGCGAAAACATATGTTGATGAACAAAGAGAAGTTCTTGCTAATTTAGAAATGGATTCACCAAGCAACCCTGCACTATTTGATTCTATTAAAAATGAAATTTCTAAAAAAAACGAAATTCATAACACTAATAATGTTGTCAGTTTATCTACTCAAAAATTAATAAATAAATCTTGGTACAATAAGATTTCTTATATGGCTGTTGCAGCATCGGTTCTGGCTGTGGTTATTTCTGCATCAATACTATTTACTTCTGTCAATTCGAATACAAAAAATGAAGCATCTAAAACTTTAAATAGAGAACAGGAACTAGCTCTATTCGCATCACAAAAGACTACAAAGCAAATGACACTAGAAGGTACATCTGGGGATATAAAAGTAGTGATGATGATGAACGATAAAGGCGAGGTCATGTTAGACGGTCGCTCAATGGATTCATTATCTAAATCAGAAACATATCAACTCTGGGCAATTGTTTCTGATGCAACTTCTCCCGATGGCATAAAAGTTATTTCAGCATCTGTACTTGGAAATAACCCAGATATATCTATGACTCATATAGATGGAAAAATCAAAGGTTTTGCAATTACAAAAGAAGTTTCGGGTGGCGTTCCTAAATCTAGTAACGATCCAATGTATCTTCATATGCTCGCTTAGAATCTAATAATGATTAATGGCGACGATTCTTTTAGCGTCTATGTGCATATACCTTTTTGTTCGCGTCGCTGTGATTATTGCGATTTTGCAACTTGGGTAGATAAAGAACACCTTATAGAAAAATATATTGATGCTGTCATTAATCAATGGTCTTATCATATTATTAATGAGTCAAACATAACAAGCAAAAAATTACGATCTATATTTTTTGGTGGTGGTACCCCAAACTTAATTAACCCTAAACATATTGTAAAAATAATAGAAACTATAAAAAATAATTGTAAAAATAATATTGATCCAAATTGTGAGATAACCGTCGAATCAAATCCTGACCATATATCTTTAGAGCAAATGCAAACTTATTTTGAAGGTGGTGTAAACAGAATTTCTATAGGCGTACAAAGCACAAATCAAGATGTACTTGATTACTTGGGAAGAGAACACAAAGCTAGCGGTATAAGAAGTTCTATAGAAAACATTTTAGATGCTGGATTAACAAATTTCTCATGTGATTTAATATATGGATCTGGTAATGAGACTATTGATATATACGAGAAATCACTTCGAGATATTCTGGCATATAAACCAAAACATATATCTGCTTATTCTTTGGGCGTTGAAAACAAGACACCCCTTGCCATATCAATATCGATTGGCGAAAAAGAAAATGTGAATGATGATGATCTAGCGGATAAGTATGAATTAACCGACAGAGTATTGAGTGAAAATGGCTTTGATTGGTATGAGATATCAAACTGGTCATTGCCAGGTTATGAATCGAAACATAACTTGAGCTATTGGAGAGGAATTGACGTAATCGGATTAGGTTGCGCTGCCCATGGTTTCACGAACGAGAATCGTATAGCCACACCACGTGATATCGAGAGATATATGAAGAGATTTTATGACACTAATTTAAATAATAAGAAAATACAAGAACTGTTTACAATTATCCATCCCGTTGAAACGATAAGTAAAAAAATGGAAAATTTTGCTCTAAAACTAAGGACTCGTAGTGGAGTAGCTTGGCAAAAAAATGAGTTTTCCGACGTGCTAAAAATGCTAATTGAAAATGGTTTTTGTCAATATGATAATGAGAAATCGATTATATATTTAACTTTAAAAGGTAGGCTCATGGCACATAGTATTACAATTGAATTGTACGAGAGCTATGAAATGAATCAAGTGTTGTAAAATATATTAATTAGTAAAAGATATAATAATAAAAAAATTGGATAAATAATGGAAGATTTCTATGTAATACTTGGTGTGGAAAGAACTGCAACTGCCCATGAAATAAAAAAAGCATATCGTGCAAAAGCTAGAGAATTCCACCCAGATAGCAACCATGGCAACGATGAAATGGAAGAACATTTCAAAGAAATAAGTGTTGCCTATGAAATATTAGGTGATCCTGATAAGCGTGCAAGATATGATCAATTTGGGATTGATGGACTACGAAATAACACCGGGGGATATTCGGGTGCACAATCAGGTGGATCTTTTGATTTCAACCTTTCTGATATTTTCGAATCTTTCTTTGGAGGAGCTGGCACTGGTTTTTCTCAAAGTTCGAATTCAAATAACGATGCACAAGTTTCTATATCAATAGAACTAAAAGATGCTTGTTTTGGTATTACTAAAGAAGTTACATTACAAATAGATCAAGCATGTGAAAAATGTGAAGGTAGTGGTGCAAAAGAAAACACTAAGTCGTTAACTTGTGGTACCTGTAATGGTTCAGGAATTGTACAAGAACTAAGACAATCTTTGTTTGGACAAATCATGGCCCAACAATATTGTGCTACATGTTCAGGTATGGGAACACTCATATCGGATCCTTGTAATAAATGTGATTCGACTGGAGTGACAAAGCAAAACGTAACTCTTGAAGTCAACATTCCTGCAGGTGTTGATAATGGATCTAGGCTAAAGCTTTCAGGTTTAGGTCCGGCTGGGATGAGGAACAGTCCTGCTGGTGATTTGTATGTTTCTATAAATGTAAATCAAGATTCACGTTTCGAACGTCACGGCGATGATCTTGTTTGTGTTCAAGAAATAAGTTTCCTTGAAGCAATATTTGGCGCATCTAAAGATTTAGAAACCTTTGATGGCATTCAAGCTTTGTCAATACCTAACGGCACCAAATCTGGAGAAGTATTCAAATTGCGTCAATTTGGTATGGGAAGATTAAGGTCACGAAACCGTGGAGATTTGCTCGTCTATATGAATGTAAAAATACCTTCATCGAAAGATCTCAATGCTGAACAGAAAGAGATATTGATGTCCTATGCCGAGATAAGTGGAGAAGAGATTGTGGAACATGTTAATTCAAATTCACTTTTTGAGAAGGTAAAGAGAGTGTTTAATTAGGACAAAGAAATCGGAAACTTTCATAAAGCCTATCCAGCGACTAATCTATATATGAAAGATCTTAACTAGGAGAGAAATGGACGACGTTCAAGACGAACAATCGATTACAGCATCTGCCCAAATTGGGTCAAACTTACGTTCAATTCGTAAAGAGAAAAAGCTCTCTTTGCAACGTATAGAAAAAATTTCAAATAACGAATTTAAAGCTTCTGTTGTTGGGGCTTATGAACGCGGAGAACGTTCCATATCTGTTGCACGCCTTATAAGGCTTTGCTATTTTTACGAAGTGAGCCCTTCAGATGTTTTAGAAAAGAATGAAGAAATAGATTTAACAAAAATCGAAGTTGAAATAACTGAAAAAGTAAAAGTCGATTTAACAAAATTGCAAGACAATACCCATGCTGAAGCAATGGTTGTTGCAAGGTTTGCTCAAAGTATTCTTAACAAGAGAGAAAACTCTACAGGTAAATTCTTCATTATAAGAAATGATGATTTACGAATTTTATCTGCTGTTTTTGGTAAAACAGTAGAAGAATTTATAGATCGATGTAATGAAATCGGCATATTAGCGCATGATATAGCAAGCTCAAAACTTTCAGAATCACTTTAGCCATATACGAATTAAGTCGATAGAACAATTAACTATATATGGATAAACCTACAGATGTAAAAACTTACTCTTCAAAATCAATTATCGATAAGGATAAAACCCTACGCGAATTTTTAGGCCATAATGATGCCAACGTTGATATTATCGAAGATAATTTTGATGCGACTTTACTAATAAGATCGAATGAGATAACAGTAATTTCGTCAGATAAATATGTTGTAAAGCAAGTTACAAAATTGATAAAAGAATTAATTGGATTAATAGATGGCGGGACGCAAATAACTGAGAATGATCTGAGGTTAAATATAGATATGATTAAACGAAATGAATCTCCAAGCGAAGCACATGGTGAAAATGTAGTAAAAGCAAATAAGGCTATACATCCTAAAACACAAGGTCAAAGAAACTATGTCGAAAAAATACAAAGTAACACTATTACCTTTGGAGTTGGGCCTGCAGGTACGGGTAAAAGCTATTTAGCTGTTGCTATGGCTGTTGCAGCTTTACAATCAAAATCTGTACAAAGAATAATTCTTACTCGTCCAGCCGTCGAAGCTGGCGAACATTTTGGTTTCCTTCCCGGTGATATTCTTGCAAAAATTGACCCATATTTGAGACCTCTTTATGATGCGCTTTTTGATATTGTCGGGACAGATGCTTATAATCGATTCCATGAGCGTGGAATAATAGAAGTTGCGCCTCTAGCTTTCATGCGTGGACGAACTCTAAATGATTCATTTATTGTGTTAGATGAAGCACAAAATACTTCTCCCGAACAAATGAAAATGTTTTTAACACGTTTGGGTAATAATTCTAAAATGGTTATTACCGGCGATTTGACTCAAGTGGATTTACCATCACAAAAAATTTCTGGATTAAGAATAGTTAGAAATATTCTTGAAGGAGTCGATCAAGTAGCATTTTGTGATCTCACAGGGCTAGACGTTGTTAGACATAGAGTTGTTCAAAATGTTGTAGAAGCATATGATAAATGGGATAAGAGCCATCCGCACCCATATGAAAACTAATATAAACGCATGAAAAAAAATGTAGATTATTCAAACCCACGAGTAAATGTATTCGGCACTAATGAACAAAGTGAAATCGAAGTAGATGTTGTTACATACATTGAATTAGCAAAACTTGTTTTAGCAAGAGAAAATATAATGATATCTAGCGAAATGTCGCTAATCTTTTGTGATGAAGAAGAAATTTCTTCATTAAACAAGGCTTATATGGATAAAGATGGTCCAACTGATGTTTTAGCATTTCCAATTGATGATGATTTGGTAGGCGTAGGACGTAACCCAGATAATGGTGGCCGTGGACCTGGAACACCAAGTGAAGGCGATGGCATACCTGCGCTTATTGGTGATGTCTATATCTGTCCAAAGATTGCAAACGAACAATGTGGAGAAAACAATAAAACATATGATCAAGAAATGAAACTTCTAGTAGTTCATGGAACTTTACATCTGCTGGGATATGATCATATGGAAGAGAAAGAGCGAATACAAATGCAAGCTAGAGAGCATGAGATATTAGGCGAATTTGAAATATTGTCTGATAAAAATGTGAGCAAATAGTAATGCTTTACCGCAATGAATCAATAAATTACGCTAATATAATTATTATGGGCAGTACAATATGAAAACAGTTGATTATTATTTACTTGCAGTTTGTCTTGTCCTTTTTATAACTTCTGTAATCTGCGCGATGGCAGAAATAGCATTCATTCGTGTAAATAGAATCCATGTTATGTCTATGGTTGATCAAGGCAAAAAAAACGCCCTTAAACTTCAGCAAATGGTGGATAAGCCGGAAGCGACTTTGAACGTGCTGTTACTCATTTTGTTAATTGCACAACTAGGTACAGCATCAATAATATCAGTAATTGTTGAAGGTATTGGTGGTTTAGTAGCAGTGGTAGTTTCTATAGTTGTTGAAATTTCATTATTTTTTGTTTTAGGAGAAGTAGCTCCTAAAACTTATGCTGTTCAAAATACTGAAAAGATAGCACTAAAACTGACACCTTTTTTATGGTTTTTGACTAAGTTTCCACTTTTTCGTTGGATCTCGTCTGCACTAATTGGATTCGCGAATATTATTCTTCCCGGAAAAGGGTTAAAGAAGGGCCCATTTGTTACTGAATTAGATTTGCGCTCAATGGCAGATGTTGCAGCAGAGGAATCAGTCATTGAACATACTGAACGAGAAATGATTCATTCTATTTTTGAATTTACAGATACAGTTGCAAGAGAAGCCATGCAACCAAGGACAGATATGGTCACAGTATCTTATGATGCAAAAATTTCAGATGCATTAAATATTTCAATAGAAGCTGGTTATTCTCGCATTCCAATATTTAAAGAAACAAGAGATCAAATTGTTGGACTCGTATATCAAAGAGATATGTTCGAAGCGGAGCGAGCAGGCAATGGGCAAGAAAGTGTACAGAGCATTAAAAGAACTGCTGTATATATTCCAGAACAAAAACGAACTGCTGAATTGTTAAGAGATATGCAATCTAGTCAATTCCATATGGCGATTGTTGTTGACGAGTATGGTGGCACTGCAGGTCTAATCACGTTAGAGGATTTGGTCGAAGAATTAGTTGGTGATATTTCTGATGAATACGACTCCATGGAAGAAACAATTGAAACAATTTCAGAAAATGTATGGCGGGTACCTGGACGAACAACAATAGATGATTTAGAAGAACTTTTAGATTTAGAAATACCAGACACTGAATGGGACACTGTTTCAGGTCTAGTTTTTAACATATGTCAACATGTGCCATATGAAGGTGAAAAAATAAATTATGAAAACCTCGACTTTTATGTTGAAAGGGTAGTTGGACAAAGGATTATCTCTGTTACAGTTACAAAAAATGACGTCAGCGAAATTGAAGATTCCACACTAGATCAAAGTGATATAGAGAATTCGAAAGGCATAGAAACAAAAGATGACGATGCTTCACCAGACTATGTTTCAGGCAAAGATAAATAATAATAAATATGGAACAAGAAAATTTTAAAAGTGCTTTAGTCTCTATTTTAGGTAGACCAAATGTTGGGAAATCAACTCTTGTAAATTCTTTAATGTCAAATGAACTTTCAATTACATCTATTCATGCACATACAACAAGACGCTCTATAAGAGCAATTGAAAATGGCTCTGATTATCAAATTGTTTATATTGATACCCCTGGCATACACAAACCTGTAAATGCACTAAGCGATCGTTTAAATGAATTTGCATATAATGCACTTCACGGTGTTGATATTATTGTTGCAGTATTTGATGCCAGAGATGGAATCGGTACTGGTGATGCTTTTGTTTGTGAAAGGATAAAAAATCATCCGTGTGTTATAGCTGTTTTGAATAAATGTGACACTTTAAAAAAATTCGAGAAAGCAGCGCAAGAAGCATCTAAATTGAACGAATTATTGCCAAATGCAAAGGCCATAATTCCAATATCGGCTTTTACTAAAAAAAATGTCCAAATTTTGAAAAAAGAGATACTTTCCAATATGACCTTTGGTCAAGCACTATTCGCTACTGACAGCGAACATGATATGAGCGATGAATTTATTGTTGGGGAAATATTGCGAGAACAACTTTTATGGCGTTTACGTGCGGAAATACCGCAGTCTCTGGCCGTTGTAGCTACGGAATTTGATAGCACTAAGAAAGATCAACGGAATTTTGATGTAAAGATAATAGTGCGACAAAAAAGTCATAAACCTATAATTATCGGTAGAGCTGGCTCAATGTTAGAGACGGTTGGGCAAAAAGCGAGAGAAAAGATAGAAGTATTTCTAGGTTGTAAGGTATTTATTAAAAGCAAAGTTGTAATTGACGAAAATTGGCAAGATAAACCAGAATCGTTAGATAAATATATTTTTTAAAAAACTTTGCCGATATTTTCAAATACTGTGCAGATTTTCACTAGAGTATTGCAGGTATTTTAAATCATATCTTGGAGAGACAATTCGAACATGAGAACAACTAAAAGAATAAAGTTAATTTTATCTATTGCAATCTTTTCAATCATAACTGCGGGTTGTGCGACAGGACCTGATAATAAACAAAATTCATTAAGACCAGAAGGTGATGCTGCTCGTAAAATTATGAATTTGTTTTCTCCTATTTTTTGGATTGCAACTGTAATTGGTGTACTTGTTCTTCTTGCCACAATCTATATTTCTATTAAATATAGATCTACTGAGAAAAATAAATTTCCAAAACAAATTCATGGAAATACTTTTTTGGAAATTGGCTGGACAATACTTCCACTTGTAATATTGATCGGTGTTGCAGTTCCAACAGTAAAAACAATTTTTGAACTCGATAAACCTGGTGGTAATAATTCTATCCAAGTTGAAGTTGTTGGTAAACAATGGTGGTGGCAATTCGGAGTACAAACCGATCAGTACCCTATATATAATTCAGACGGTACTCCAAAACTAGATGCTAAAATGACGCCAGTAACTGCCAATGAAGTTATTACAGCAAACGAATTAGTGATACCAGTTAAAACTCGAATTGAGCTTAAACTAAAAGCTTGTACTGAAGATACACCAATTGCAGATAAAAGTACCGAAGACTTAAAGGCCACTAACCCATGTAATGTAATTCATTCATTTTGGATACCTTCATTGGGTGGTAAAAAAGATGTTGTCCCGGGACGAACTAACACTCTTGTATTAGAAGCTGATAAACCCGGACTATATACAGGCCAGTGTGCAGAATTTTGTGGACTGTCACATAGCCTTATGCGTATGCAAGTTCGAGCTGTAACTAAGGCAGACTATGATAAATGGCTCGATAATCTTAAAAAGCCGCCTGTAAATGTATGTTTCGATGAAGCTGGCAAAGCAAATTCTTGT
>JAGPDB010000031.1 GCA_018057765.1 Acidimicrobiia bacterium | reverse complement strand
AGCCAAGATCATGGCTAAAAAAGAAGCACAAGAAGCAAAGATCGTAGAAGTTACTCCAGCCGAAAAAAGAAAACTACGTAGAGTTATCCGTACAGCAGATACTGCAGAAATGAAATTCGTACAATGTAACTTACGTCTTGTAGTTTCTATTGCTAAAAAATTTCAAGCATCAGGTTTACCATTACTAGACCTCATCCAAGAAGGTAACTTGGGTCTTATGCACGCTGTTGAAAAATTCGACTGGCGCAAAGGTTTCAAATTCTCAACTTATGCAACATGGTGGATCCGCCAAGCGATTACTCGCGGTATTGCAAATACAGGTCGCACAATCCGGCTCCCAGTTCACGCTGGTGACACACTTGCTCGTTTGCAAAAAGCACGCTCACGCTTAGAACTTAAATACGGTCGTCCTGCAACTATAAAAGAACTTTCTTTAGAAGTAGAAATGCCTGAAGATAAAGTTACTGAAGCATTACGCTTCGCAGCAGAACCACTTTCATTAAGTGAACCACTACGTGAAGACGGCGATGCGGAACTTGGCGATATCGTTCAAGACCGTGGCGCAGAATCACCATTCGAAACAGCAGCTACTGCTTTACTCCCAGACGAAATTGCAGTTTTACTTTCACCACTCGATGAGCGTGAACGTGAAATCTTAAAATTACGCTTTGGACTAGACCGTGGAGAAGCGCGTACACTAGAAGAGGTTGGAGAACACTTCAATCTAACTCGTGAACGTATTCGCCAAATCGAAGCACGCGCTATGAGTAAATTGCGTCACCCGTCAGCAGACACAGGTGCAAGAGACTTACTAGCGGTATAACATAATTAACACGAAACACATAAACTAAACACGAAACACATAAAGGAATATCAATGTCACTATTTTTACCAGAAAGCGTACAATATCAAGCTGATGATGCTGTAATCAACGAAGAGTTTGACAGAATAGTCAAAAGCGTTGGAACTTACACTTCGGAAGATACTTCTGAAGAAAGTTTCACAACACTTTTCACACTTCTTTTTTCAAAGTAATTTAGTTTAAATCTAATTTCCACGGAGGGAATATGACCTTATTAACAACGAGCAATGGACCTAAGTCTGGTGTTCGGAATGCTATTAAAGCATTGGCAGATGAAGCAAGTGGACAAATTGCCGATGCAAGACATTTTGCTCAACGAGTGAGAACTGCAAATATTCCAGATGGCGACCCATTTCCAAATACTCCTTCGGGAGGATTAGTGCTTAAAGCCTTAGCAACAAGTGCTACTTTGGCTGCTTTGACTCAAAAGATCGGCAATCTTAAGCCAGGAGATACTCCTGCTTTTTTACCTGCAGCAGCGCCTTTTGCCTATGCAGCCGTAGTAGTGGCGGAGCGTCTCAGAACAGAAACAGAACCTAACAGACCAGGTAGGGCTTCTAGTCATACAGTTGCACCAGTGCCTGAACTTAAATCGGCGGGAATCGATAATGATCCAGCTAGCGCAGAATTGCTAGAGCTACGAGAACTTATGGATGCTAACGCGGGTACCGTATCAGATTTGGGCCGTTAACTAAAAAACTTTTTCTTCGCAATCTTTGGACCAAGCCAAATTCCAGCACCTATTACTAATCCTAAAGAAATGAAAATTCGTACCCAACCATTTTGTAAGAATTTTACAGGTAGCTTATCCCACATAGAAACCTCTCGTGTGAAATGCATTATTTCCCAATCTCGCTCTTTTGCAATGCGCAAAAGATCTTTATCTGGGTTAACAGCAACAGGAAATCCAACACATTCTAAAAGCGGAACATCAGTTATGGAATCGCTATAAGCATATGAATGATTGAGATCAATATTGTGTTCTTCAGCTAATCGTAAAACTGCTTGTGGTTTAAAACTTCCGTAAGAATAAAATTCTAATTCACCGGTGTAGTTACCATCCTCATCAAGTCGAGCTTTAGTAGCAATAAAATCATCAACTCCTAAGTGTTTAGCGATAGGATCAACGACCTCTCAAGGTGCAGGTTTCGCTATTAACAACCCCAACGTGACCAAGTCGTGTGGTTGTGGTAACTCATTTAGTTAAAACCTAATCACTTACCAGAAGTAAAATTAAAGTCACTACTATTATATAAACCGTTGCCTGTTTCTAGGTTATTGTTTGCTTTATCTAAGCTTTGATTAACTTTGTCCATACCTATATTCAAGGTTTTTCCTGCCTTGTCTATAGTTTGAGTAGCTTTGTCCAAGGTCTCTTTATTGCAAGTAATTCCACCAAGTGGATTTCCTATTTTTAAATTACCAAGAAAAACTATTTGAGAATCGTTACTAACACTACATTCTTGTGCCACAACTTTGTCTATTGAAACTGACTGTCCTGTCGTCCAAATTCCAGCTACCATGCCGAATCCGAAAACTAATATGAAAATATATTTCATTTCTCCAACCTCCTGTTTGCCCTATATATATAATCGGCACGAAACAGGTGAGATTAAACACTTTTAAAAAAAAATAAATTTACTGTTAAATTTTATGTCTTAACGAACATCAAATTAGTACTTGGGAAGCATTAATGAATGCCTCCTGTAGTGTTCTTATGAATTGCTTTTTTCGTCAAAAATTTTCTTATAACGGTTTAAAAACTTCAAGCCTAGATAAATCAAATATATTGCAACTGATACAAGCAAGGTCGCTATTAGTGAAGAAAACAGGTTGCTGGTTTTAGATTTTACTGCATCTGTAAAACTTGCAGAATCTTCTAAACCTCTAACTAGCTCAACCGTAATTCCTATTTCATCGGTCGAATCTTTTATTTGACCTTGTTGTGCTTTCTGTTGTTTTATTATTGTTTCTAATGAACTCTGTCTTTGGGACAAATTTCTTTTTTCTTCGTCCCTGGCGTTATTCAAGTTCTTTTTTGTTTCTTTTAGTAGATCCTCGTTTTGTTTTATAGATGTGCCTAAGTTATCTAAGCTATTATCAATTCCAGAGTTGGTTAACGTATTTTGTAAGCTTTCACCTTTTTTTAGTAGACCCTTACTTATCTTTTTGAGGTCTTTTGAACTGGCCATTGCTTCGATACTGGCGTTGCAGTTATCTTTAGTTACTTTGTTAACTTCTCCGTTTTTATTTAAATAATCCTTAATGTCGTTAATTTTGCCAACATATAGTTCACTTTCTATCTCAAGTTTTAGCATCGGAACACCAGTTGTGTTTGGTTGGTTTTGGTCGATGGATCCTGATCCATTTTCCGTCAAAGGGATGTTTTCTGGGCTTGATTGACTATTGGTTAGGCTACAATTAAAATTTGTTTCATGATTCTGGTTCCAAAATGCGGTCCCTAAAACTACTATCGCGATCGATATTATAATTAAAAAGTTTTTTTGTATAATTTTTTCCATGGACTTATACTAAACCAAAATAAAACAGAACTCATGTAATAGCTTTAATGCTTGTTTCAAGCCGTTTTAAACATCATCCACCAAAATAGTCCTCAAGTAAATTAGTATTTTCATCGACAATATCGTGTAACTGATAATTAGAGAATACGTCCATCGAAAGGTAACTAGCGAAAATGAATATTTTGTTCCCTAACAATGTATCGAAACAAAAAAATAGACAATCAACTATGATGCTGGCATCATTCTTGTTAATACTTTCTTTATTCGTTAGTGTAATTTCATTTCCCAATTCAGCTAATGCTGACGAAAACCCATCCACTATTGGTTTTAGGCCTACTTGTGAAGTCATACCTGAGAGTTCTGTTGGCCTACAAGGTGGTGCTGTCCAAATACGTGCAGGTGAGAAATTTACTATAAACACTTCTGTAGATTTCGATGAAGGTATTGTATTCCAAGATGTAATTCAAAGAGCTGATGGTTCTTTATATTATGCAAGCTATATTCAGTTAGCTTATTCACCAACTGTAGCAACCACACTAAATCCTGCTTCGGTCCGTTTTGCAATTGGTGGGGCATCTACTCCATTAACTTCTGGAACTCAACCAGTAGCTAGCGGTTATGTTTTAGATACTTCTATATCTAATATTTGGAGAGTTTATTTTCCTGCAGACGCCACCGCACTTGTTGCTAATCCTTCTGATGAGGGAGTGCCTTCACACACAGTTCCCGCTGGTGGAGAAACTTTTAAACTATCTATCGATGGCAATGTTACAGCTCATAACGATGTTAGATCTGGTGCGGTTTTTGATGTTGCTAAATGTGATGCTTCTGTTTCTACTGGTCCGTCAAATAAAACGATTCAAACAAAAACGCGCAGTATAGGTATCGCTGAGCCATTATTAAAAATTACTAAAAAAGCTAAATCTACTGTTGTCACAGAAAATGGTGATATTAACTGGAACATTGAAGTTATTTCGCCATTGGTCGACGGCGATGGATTTAATCTTGCGCCCGCACAAGATGTTGTAATTAGTGATGTCATCACTGGTGGTGCTATTCCTATAGATCCCAATGGTGATGTACTCGTTGGAAATGGAACTGTCGGAAACTTCGCGGGTACTGGTCCTTTATACCCAACAGGTTCTTGGAATGACGTTACTAAAACTATTACATGGAGCATTTCTGAAATTAACCCTGGTAGTAAAATAAATTTAGGTTACAAAACGCGAGTCACAACACCGAATGGTACAACCATTTCTAATAATGCCCAGGTCGATTACACATCTTTGCCAGGAAGCGTCCAAGACGAAAAAAGCTATACAAAAACAGCGCCGCCAGTTTTTGTTTCTGTTGGAATCCCGGCTCCACAAATCACAAAATCTGTTTCACCAGCTATTATACCATTAAATGGAACAGCAAACTTTACAGTTAGTGCAACTGTCCCAGCTTCATCAGTAGATCTATTTGACGTCGCAATTGTAGATACTTTACCTCAATACTATAGCTATGATGGCCTAACTAGCTTTAATTGCACCGGTTGTTTAGGGTCCGACGCTACAGTCAAGCTAGTTGGCCCATCTACCACACCTGATGGTGATACCGTGGTTGGCTACTCACTAGGCAAGCTAGAAGCAAGTGCAACTGACCGGGTCTATACTTGGGTTTTTAAAGCGAAATTAGACGCAGATGGAAATCTACCAAATGGTGAAAAATTAGTTAGAGGCCAAGAGCTAAAAAACAATGTTGTATTAGGAATAAATGTTAAATCAAGATTGGGTGGA
Source organism: Acidimicrobiia bacterium (assembly GCA_018057765.1). Classification (NCBI taxonomy): domain Bacteria; kingdom Bacillati; phylum Actinomycetota; class Acidimicrobiia; species Acidimicrobiia bacterium. Next base: position 5,076 of record JAGPDB010000031.1, on the reverse strand, counting down.
ATCGATGTAAACCCGTTAGCGTTGCCCGAGTATGACACCACAATAAAAGCAAGTTCAACGAACACATACAATGTGCCAGTAATAAGATTAGAAAAAACTGCAGACCAACCGTCAACCCAAAAAGACTTTCCTAAAGATGGACAAGTCACATATACTTTTACAGTTCATAACGATGGAGCGGTACCAGCAAAAAATGTTTTAGTCAGAGATGACTACCGATCGAATGATAATTCATATTTTGATTTCGTCAACTCAAATTTAGGTAATGCCACGATAGAAGATGATTATGATCGTAAAATCGATGTTTTAATACCCGAAATTGCTGCAAATAGCTCAGAAAGTTTTACTCTTACTTTTCAAGTGAGCAATATAGCAACTAATGCCGATTCTACAAGCACAAACCCTATGAGCAATACTTTCTCATTGCTAGATTTTAATGATGTATTAGACAATAACTATATTGATTATGTTAGCGAGACACCTTCAATTACCATAAGTGTAAGACCGAACGTGCCTAATGTTGAAGTAATTAAGCGAATAATATCTGGTACGCAAAACAATAAAGTTGGCTATGGCGGAAATATTGTAACCTACGAAGTGGAATTAACAAATACAGGGCAAGGTACGGCTTGGGATGTATACCTAAATAACAGCTTTCCATCAGGATTTACTTTCGTTGCGGGATCTTGTATTTCAACTACGATTACTTGTAGCAGTCTTCCTGGTTGGTCATGGCTTAACTCAAATTATTTTGATTTAGCACCCGGCGCAACTACTACGCTTCAATTTCAACTTGCTTCTCCTATAAATGCATCTATTGATCGAACAGTATTAAGTACACTTACTACAACTTGGCGTGGCACGGGGCAGAGCTTTGGTCATTATCCTACTAATGGTACTTTTAACTACGACAAGCAATCAACGCTTGAGGTTGAATTAATTCAGCCCACTTATTCTTTGATTAAGGGCCCAAAAAAAACTGATGGGGCTTTAATTGTTGAAAATGGAAAAGGCGAATATCAACTTACATTTACAAATACTTCACTTGTAGATATCAAGTCCGCAATTTTAACCGATACTTTGCCGGCTACTTTGACTTATGATTCCCATCTAGTTACAAAACCCACTCAAACTATAGTTACTCAATCTGGCATAGCTACTAAGCCTATATTTACTATCAATAATATTCCTGCTGGGGGAACTGTTTATATAAGATTAAAAGTAGCACAAAATGGAACCAATCCAAATCCTGATTTATTAGAAAACACTGTTTCTGCCACAGTTGCCGGTACTTCTGTAGTGTCTGTAGCTAAAGGCTATCTACTCTGGACACCTGCTATTGAAGCACCTTTTGCTACTAAAACAGTTAGTATCCCTGATGTAGCACCGGGTGGTCAAACTTCATTTACTGTTGATTTAAATGTTCAAGCAAATATTGTGGATCTTTTCGATATTACTTTTATCGATACCCTTCCTGACGGTTTGGCATATGTGTCTAGTGGTACTCCTACATGTGTAAGTGTTTGTAGCTTACCCACACCAACTTTTGTCGGCCCAACGACTAATGGTGATCGTACTGACATCGGATGGTGGTTGGGAGACGTACCGACGGGTACTGTAGAAACATGGCGTGTAACTTATGTTATTTCTGTTGAAAGAAACTTAAATGATGGTAGCGAAGTATTGGACCAAAAAGCTGGTGAGCCTTTCACTAACGGAATTATGGGCTGGTATAACCTTACTAATTCTTTAGTTACACCCCCCACTTCTCTGCCTTCTACAGGTTCTGATCTTTGGTTTAGCAGGGGGCCAAAAGCAACTGCTTCGGTAAATGTCATCTCACCTCTAATTAAAATAGATAAAACCATTCCATCTAAACAAACTTATAATTGGACTATGCCTAATGGCATAAAAAAAGACACATATTATGGTCAAGCTGGTGAAGTATTTAACTATAACTTGAAAGTTTGTAACACCGGCTCGGCTAATGCATTTGATGTTGTCATAGAAGATGATATGGCTAATGGTGATCTATCAAATGTCTTATTCGGATCACTTCCAAGTGGCGTAACTCTTGTAGATGGATACACAGTTATGGATCCCAAGGTGATATTTAATATATCAACTCTAGCTTTAGGTGATTGTGTCAACATTACCTACACTGCTTCAACTACTACATCAGATAAATTCTCTCCAGGCTATGGTGGAAAAAATTCTGATGCTCAAAAGATTTTAAATACTGCAACTGCCGTTGAATACCACACCATCGGCATAGGTCAACCCAACGACTTAACGTTTAATTCAGGCACTGAAGGCATTGCCGAAGTAACAATATTTACACCTATTCCATACGGTGAAAAATCATGCAATAAGTTACAGGCTACAGGTAAAGATAAATGGTCTGTAAAAGTATCAAATGGATCTGCTCCATTCAAAAGCCTTATCCCTCCTTATTCTCCTGACGCTAACTTAGGCGGTCTATATAGCCCAGTTGTAGAAATTAAAGTTCCAAACAATGTTGTGGTAGATCCATCAAGTTTTAGAGGAAGAGGAAAATATTTCGGCTCAACACTGACTAGTCCATACACAACTGTTCTAACTCCTATAGCTACAACTTCCGACGCTACAAACACAACCTATAGATTCGAATTTACAGACACCATGAAATATTCAGTTAATCTAGAATATTTAGCAGACATCATTTTCGATGTTACATATAGCGCGCCCACAAACCCAAGCGTTGAAGAATTTAAATCAGCAACAGTAACTTTATCTGGTAAGGATTCTTCAGGTGCTTCACTTAGAGGTGCGACTTCTGGATCTGTTTATACATACCTGGCATCAACTCCAACATGTGGCAACAAAAAAATTACAATTAATAAAAATCCAGACCCTGCGCGTGATCCATATAGATACTATCCGGGTGAAAACTTTGATTGGACAGGTAACTGGGCATTGTCTAGTGAGGCTGCTGCCGATAGCTTGTCTTCAAATGTAACAGTTTCAGACTTAATGCCAGATGGAGTGACATATGCACCCGGTAGCGCAAAAGTAACTTTAAGATTCGCAGATGGAAGCTATTCGCCAGAACTAACAGCAGGAGTTGACTTTACAGAGACAACGACAAACAATCCGAATGGTACTACTAAAATTGAATGGACAGGCTTTCCATCTCATAGGAGCGCAACATACACAATTCCAGCTACTATAAACACAGGTAGAGCTGAACTTATAAACACTTATTTAACAAATAACATAGAGTTAACCGATCCAACGTATCCTGAATTAAGCAATTGCGTCTCAAACGCAGCTGTAACTACCTGTGATATTGCTTCAGTATTTGTTTTAAGCCAATTCGAAATAGGTATAACTAAAACTGTAGATGACGCTTCGCTTACAAACTGGGGATCAACAAGAACGTGGACACTAGATATAACTCTGCCTGCAAATAAAGACCATTTCGACCTTGTCATAGATGACCGAGTGAACAAACCAGCAGGCTCAAATGTATACAAACAATTCGCAAAAACAGTGAATCCGATATCAGCTAGCTGTGTAACTGGGTGTCAACCTAGCGACTCAGCAACGCTACAAAACCCAACGTATCTAGGGTTTGATCTCAATAACTCAAGTGCGGATAACTTAGGCTGGTATGTGGGCGATGTCCCGTTATCATCCTCAGATAGAGTAATAAGGGTAGTTTATCAAACAACTTCATCGCAATGGACAACAGGCCCGGGCTCTACTTGGAATTCATCGTATTATACAAGGACTGAACGCACTTATGAAAACGATGTTCGGGTACTTACTCAAGCAACAGATAAAGCGCCACTATCCCCAACGACTGTTTGGTATGACAACTTTGTAGGTAATGGTTTATACAAAAACCCAATATCAACAGCTTATGCCTCAACGTCAATCAATCTAGGTGTTCCCTACGTTACAACTAGCAAAGAATGTTTACCTTTAAATTCAATTAATGAAGATGTGCTCACTACTTTGCCGGGAGTACCGAATGTTAAATGTATATTAAAAGTAACAGGACAAAACTTACCAACTTATGGCCTACATTTTGATGATGTAGCAAAAGGGAAAACAATAAACAATAATCAAAACGTGGAATGGAATCTATTAAATGTTTCCAAACCAGGTTTTATAAATACAACAGTTACGCCTCCAGCGAATTCTGGTGATGACCATGTTGTTGTATTTGATGTAGATCCAGCACAAGCACTGCAACCAAATGAAACTTGGACTATAGAACTTACGTATCATGTAGATGCATCAACAGGATGGATAAATGAAGAGCACAACCCTGCATTGCAAAATGACTTTAATGTGCGCAGTTGGTCAGATTCAGCAACAAATCCACAATTTATCTTTTATAAAACGGCACAGGGATATAATAATCAAATAATTACTGCTCAAGATCAATTTGAGCAATCAATTCCGAGAATATTCTCTGGCAAAGGAATGACCTGGCTTAAAGAATTCTATACCGGTACGAGCGAAGATGATTTCTACTCAAGAAAAACTTTTATAAATCAACTTTCGAGAGGGGACTACCTAGAGAGTCGTATACCTTTTAGTGAAAAAAAGACTTATTATTTAGATGTTAAAGTTTCAGATCCAGATTCATTTCAAACAATTAGCGTAGAAGACTCCCTTCCTTATGGTTATGACTATATACCAAATACGGCCAGAGTCATTAAACCAGCTTCGTCAATACCAGTCGGCTCGCTCTCTGGCACTAGCTTAAATGATGTTCGTAACCTACCCAATTCACAAGATTATATTACAATTAATGAATTACCCATATCCGAACCTATCATCACTCCTACTAGTGTAACCACAGTATGTGATCAAGCTTCAGACTATGGAACAGGTCATGCAAACGGCGGAGACTCATTGAAGTGGACTTTTAATAAAGGTGGCGTTGGTGAAAAAAATATTCCCTGGGATCCAGCTCAAGTCTCGTTTACCAAAGATCAATTTTTCGATTCTAATTATAATTGGGATCATGTAGTTAGAATTGCGATTGATGTAAAAACGACTCAAGTTGCTCTCGATTGTATA
>JAGPDB010000030.1 GCA_018057765.1 Acidimicrobiia bacterium | reverse complement strand
TGAGTACTCTTATATACCTACTTTCAATACGAAATATTGAAATGTTTCGCCGCGGGGTGGAGCAGTCTGGTAGCTCGTCGGGCTCATAACCCGAAGGTCATAGGTTCAAATCCTATCCCCGCCACCATTTAAGATCTCATCTTTTTAAGAGATAACCTTCTGGTGGTTTGCTGCGTTTCGCAGTTTGCCCCATAAGGTAGGTGAAACCTTATTTTAAATATATTGAAATTTACCATTCTAAATATATAGTCTTATACTAGAAGAATACATGTTTAGTATTGACTTATTTGCTACGTTGGAATAATTGTCTGAGATCTCCAAAAATTGGAAATGCATTAAATGAAAAATATCAAGATTGCGATAAAAAATGAATTTTAAAGTTATTAAACGCAGTGGAGGATTAGTTGATTTTGAAAACGATAAAATCGTAAATGCAATATTATAGAGCGAGATGCTCTACTAATGAATTTGACCGCGATGTTGCAATGTATATTAAAGGACCACTGGAAAAGTAACCCGAGATAACCGACCGGTCAATAAGTACTAAAGACATAGTTGATTCAATAAAGTTGATTTTGTCTTAGGGAATCAACAACAAATTCAAAAATCATTCCAAAGCAAAATACACAGGTACAAGTACAAGATAGTACTGAGCAAGTTGTTACAAGCGTACCTTTGAGTGTTTTGGGCACTCAAGAAAGTAGGAGTATTGCCACTCCAAAAGAACAAGTAAAGAAATCAATTGAACTCAAAACGAATAGAGAACCATGGGGTTTTGCTGTTTTAGGTATTGGTGTAATTCTTTTTGGCTATTTTATTTATAAAATGAAAAAGACCACCTGCGTTAAAACCGATGTTTGATAGATCACACATTTGTTCATTTAACGGTTTGCGCGGTATTTGCATCAGTATTAGTACACCCGTGCAAAAACATGTGTAATACCCCAAAGCACACACTAAAAAATATATTTTTAGCTAGATAGTAATATTATAAATAAAAATAGAGTATTATCAATTTACATTTATTGTTAGTTTTCTAAGGGGAAAAATGAAACTCCTTTTACGTCTACTTCTTGCATTGGTAGTTATTGTGACACCAATGATTTTTTTCACCGCGTCACCAGCATCGGCTGCTGTTGACAATTGCACATGGAGCGGCGCAGGAGCCGACAACCTATGGTCAACGTCGGCCAACTGGTCTTGCTCAGTTGACGGCGCAACTGCACCAGGACCTGGCGACACTTTAGTTTTCCCTGCCGGTGCAGCACGGATAACAAACGTGAATGATCTCGTAGCCGGAACTGTTTTTGACAACATCAGTATTACTGGTGACCATTACGACCTTTCAGGAAATGCAATTGAATTAGATCCTGCAAGTACAACAATTTTAAGTCTTGACGGTTCATATAACACAATCAACATTCCAACGACTTTAACTGCTACAACTTCCCGTTCGTTTTATTCAGGTGGTACTGACAACGTAATCGCAGACAACCTTATTCTTAACTTTACGGGCGACCTAAACGTTACCGGTCCTGTAATTGATTCCCTGGAATTTACTGGTCCTATCACTGGCACAACAAGATTTATCGTGTTAAATAAGACCATAGAGCTTAAGGGCACTAATACGTTCTCAGCTACATCAGGAGTGCAGGTAAACGCAAGCGCGTCTATCTTTTGTGAAGCTCAAACTTGTTTAGGGGCCGCATCCAATGATGTAACTCTTACAGGAAGCTCAGTACTTTATGACAACACCACTGAAGATATTCCTAACGACATTTCCTTATATGCAGGATCATCATCGCCAGAAATCATAGGGATGATTGATGGTGCTTCAATTAGTGGAAATATAACCCTGGTTGATACCGACTCTTTTATAGGCACAGCTGCAGGAGACACACTTACGATTTCTGGAACAGTTGATGTCGGAGCGAACGCACTTTTTTATGGTGACAATATTTCCTACGGAAGCATCATTCAAGATGGTGTTGTTTCAGGTTCTGGAGATATTGTAATAGGAACTTATGTTTATATGTCTAATGCCAGCCTCTTTACTGGAGACACAACAATCAGCGCCGGTGGAACTTTATCGGCAGATCAAGCTGGTTCCATGGGTACTTCTGCAGGCGACGTTACTATCGACGACGGAGGCCGAATCGTCTTTGAAGGACTAGGAGGCAATATCACAGTCGACAAAGATATAACTGTGGCGGGTAATGGAACCGGTACAGGTGCAATCATTCTTTCTGACGTTACTGACGATGCGACAATTATTGGTGACATAACTTTGACTGGGAACACAACGTTTTCCAACGGTTTAGCTGGTACAAGCGAGCTCGACTTTTCTGGTTCAATCACTGGCACTGGTGATATCATAGTTACCAGCGTTGGCGGCACTGGAGGAATCGGATTTGGTGGAGCAACTCCAAATGATTATGTAGGAAATACTTACGTAACTGGTGGAGACCTATTCGTAGGGAAAACTTCTGGTATTGCAATCCCAGGAAATCTTACAGTGAAGGCTACATCGACTACGAGCGCATTTTTCCTTGTTGCGGTTCCCGGCAATAATCAAATTGCGGATAACGCAATTGTTAATCTAATCACAGATCCAGCGCATGGAGCACTTTTTGCTTCAAATGATCCCGATGAAGTTATTGGATCTCTAATTGGTGATGGTCTTTTATATGCGGACAGCTCGGCTCAAGGTTTTACTGTCGGTGGCGGAAATCTTAGCGGTGCGTTTTCTGGTTCGTTTGTTAACACGGCTCCTACTGCTATCACCAAAATTGGTACTGGCACTTGGGATCTCACAGGTGCAGCTTATAGTGGTACCGCTGGCCAGGGTCCGACTATCGCTGTTAGCGGTGGTGACGTAAATGTTGGAGGTGCATTGCTTTCTGAAATCGATACTGTTATCGGAACTGGTGCAACACTTAAAGGTACCGGCGCTATTGGCGACACCACAGTTAATGCTGGTGGAAACCTAAGTACTGGCAACTCTCCTGGATGTTTGCAAGCCAATTCACTTGCTCTTAATTCTGGAAGCAATTTCAACGTTGAAATAGGTGGTGCCTCAGCTTGTTCAGGATACGACCAGACTAACGTTATTGGAACAACAAACTTAGGCAATGCAACTCTAAATGTCAGCAGGTACAATAGTTATGCACCAGAGGAGTCCAGCCAATTTACAATCGTTGCTTCCACTGGAGCTTTATCTGGAACATTCAATGGTCTAGCTGACGGAGCAACATTTAGCTCAGATGGATACGTTTACCGAATCAATTACAGCACAAATGCTGCAACGCTAACAGCGGTATCAATACCTCCAGTATCAATACCGGCGCTTCCGACAACAGGTGTGAGCTTCGCTTCTATCCTCGTGATGATAACTTTGATGCTCTCAGCAGGCGGAACAATACTGTTGATATTAGCAAAACGACGTAGATTTCAATTTATTAAATAACAAATTAAGTGTGAGTTTGGAAAAGCAAACTCACACGTTTTTGGTAACTTAATTATTACTATTGCATCAAGTTTTCGACTTCGACTTGCATACCCCCAGGAGGTAGGGGTATGCTATTTCAAGTAGCAATATATGGAGGAGGCAATTATGAGTACATTCACATCTACATACACTGTTCAAGGAATGACATGTGGACATTGTGTCAATTCGGTGAGCGAAGAATTAAAGAAAATTGACGGTGTATCAAATGTCGATATTGATCTTGCAAGTGGCAAAGTTGAAATTAGCAGTGAAAATAAAATTGAGCAATCACTTATTGAAGATGCTGTTAGCGAAGCAGGCTATGAAGTTGCTTCAGATTAATAAACGATAAAAAATCAATATGTGAAGAAGATAAAAATGACTAACACTACTAACTCAAAAAAAGTTGAACTAAATATTGAAGGTATGACATGTGCATCTTGTGCTGCGCGAATTGAAAAAAGACTTAATAAAGTTGAAGGTGTAGTAGCGTCAGTGAACTATGCCACTGAAAAAGCTAGCGTCACTTTCGAAGAAGGTATTGATGCTTTTGAATTAATCGATGCAGTTGAATCTGCTGGTTATAAAGCATTTCTGCCAAAGGTTAAATCTGATACATCGATTGAAGATAGCGTTAAGTCTGACCCAACAAAGAGCCTAAAAGATCGTGCAATAATCTGTGCTGTACTTTCAATTCCTGTAGTTGCTATGTCCATGCTTTCTATTCTGCAGTTTAGAAATTGGCAATGGCTATCATTGACTTTGAGCGCACCCGTAGTTATTTGGGGTGCACTTCCATTTCATCTTGCTACTTGGAAAAATCTAAAACATGGTACTGCAACCATGGACACTTTAATTTCAATTGGTACTTTATCTGCATTCGCCTGGTCGCTATTTGCTCTATTTATTGGCGATGCTGGAATGGCTGGAATGAAAATGTCTTTTGATCTCATGACAAGCCAAAGAAGTGGAACAAACGAGATCTATCTCGAGGTTGCTTCTGCAGTGACTACTTTTATACTAGTTGGCAGATATTTTGAGGCTAAAGCAAAAAGTACAAGCGGAGAAGCTCTTAAAGCACTCATGGAACTCGGTGTGAAAGATGTAGCAATATTGCGAGACAACCAAGAAGTGCGTATTCCAATAGAACAATTAGTTGAGGGTGATTATTTTGTTGTCCGTCCAGGAGAAAAAATTGCTACCGACGGTATCGTACATGAAGGAACATCGGCAGTTGATTCTTCTTTACTCACGGGTGAAAGTGTGCCAGTTGAAGTGCAAGCTGGCGATCGTGTAATTGGAGCGACGATTAACGTTGGAGGGCGTCTTATAGTTGAGGCTACACGTGTTGGTAATGACACTCAATTAGCGCAGATGGCACAGATGGTTTCAGATGCGCAGAGTGGAAAAGCACCAGTGCAACGACTTGCTGATAAGGTATCAGCCATTTTTGTGCCTATAGTAATTTTGTTAGCTTTAGCAACGCTCGGTTTTTGGTTAATCTCTGGAGATGCTTCAGCACACGCATTTACTGCGGCAGTAGCAGTATTAATTATTGCTTGTCCGTGTGCTCTCGGGCTAGCTACACCTACAGCATTACTTGTTGGAACCGGTCGTGGAGCACAACTAGGGATTTTAATTCGTGGTCCAGAAATACTCGAATCTACACGCCGAATCGACACAATAGTATTAGACAAAACAGGAACAGTGACTGTTGGGAAAATGACACTCGTTGATATTGTTTTTACAAAAGAAACTAACAGAGCACAAGTGTTAACTCTTATAGGTGCGCTCGAGAATGCTTCTGAACATCCAATTGCTGGGGCTATTGCATTGGGGGCACAAGACGAAGTAGGTCAACTATCAAAAGTTGAATCGTTTATTAGTAAAGCTGGGCTAGGAGTACAAGGTCTAGTTGATGGCCATAAAGTAATAGCCGGTCGATCTTCTTTTCTTGAGGAGTCTGGTCTATCTATAGATCCAGAATTACGCTTGGCTAAAGAAGATGCAGAAGCTAAAGGACAGACTGTGATTGTTGCCGGTTGGGATTCTAAAACTCGTGCGATTCTTATAGTTGCCGATACTATAAAACCAAGTTCGCAAAATGCAATCGAGCAGCTTCGCAAACTTGGTCTCAATCCAGTACTTCTTACGGGAGATAACAAAGCTGTTGCTAATTCGGTTGCTGCTTCGGTAGGGATTAAAGAAGTGATTGCAGAAGTTTTACCCGCAGACAAAGTCGATGTTATTGCTCGATTCCAAGAACAAGGTTCTGTTGTAGCCATGGTTGGTGACGGTGTAAATGATGCAGCCGCACTTGCGAAGGCAGACCTAGGACTTTCTATGGGTACGGGAAGCGATGCTGCAATTAAAGCTGGCGATCTGACTCTTGTACGAGGCGATCTCCTATCAGCAGTCGACGCAATAAAATTATCGCGCAAAACGCTAGGCACAATAAAAACGAATCTCTTTTGGGCTTTTGCATATAACGTTGCTGCTATTCCTTTGGCCGCTGCGGGATTTCTAAACCCGATGATTGCAGGTTTTGCAATGGCATTATCCAGCCTATTCGTAGTGGGAAATAGTCTTCGACTTAGAAGATTCAATCCACAAAAATAGAAACAAGTATTTAGAAAGATAATGATGGTTGGATATAGTGAAGATAAAGAGAGCCTGATCAAGCGACTTGCACGAATTGAAGGGCAGGTGCGAGGTGTTTCTCGTATGGTAGAGGAAGATCGATATTGTATAGAGATACTCGATCAAGTAAGTGCAATCAAAAAGGCATTAGAAAAAACTGCAATGTTTCTGCTTCGCGATCATCTTGACCATTGTGTAGTTAATGCAATTAAGAGCGATAAAAAACAAGGACAAGACAAACTTGACGAAGCACTACTAGCTATAGAACGATTAGTTAAATAATATGTAAATATTTAGTACTTTTAATTATCGTGTAGCGTCATAAGTCGCACAGCCTGGATCTTTGTAGCTTTCTTGTGCATAAATATTAGGCTTGCCAAGATAAGTTTCCCAGCCAGCCATTATAGATGTGAGATCTTTATTAATTTTGTCTTTAACAGATTTGTCTAGGTCAACAAAGACACAAGTATGTGTACCATCCATGTTTAATTTTCCTATTTCTATCGTTCCAAATCCAGGATGGTTTTGAGTATCGTAATCGCTGACAGTTCCTATTACGTCCCCAGCTTTCACTTTATCGCCAAGCTTTACTGTTGGGTTAATAAGGTGTTCGTGTTCATACGCTGGATACATCAGCTCTTCTTTACCGGTAGCATTTTCTGATCCTATCCAAATGGTGTAATCGCCGCTATAAAGCTTTTCTAATTTATTTATATAACCATCACCTAATGCGAGAACGTTCGTTCCCACTGGAAGGAAGAAAACAGGTTGTGGATTTATTTTTGTTGGATCATTCGATCGGATATCGGCTAACCCGTATGGGGTGAAAATCAAATCTGATGCGAACGATTCTTTTGTAAACACCATGTCGCCAGCTTTGTTAGTAGCTGGATCGTATTCTTCAATATTCCATCCTATTGTCTTTATCTTAATATCAGTTGCTCGCGCTTCAGGGACATTATTGTTTGAAGATTGTTTATTATTAGCACTCGAAGGCTTGCCTCTTTGATCACCATCTTTTTTCTCACCATTCTTATCTCCAGAACACGATACAGTAGCTAAAGCAAAAGTCAAAACAAGGGTTAATAATATAATTTTCTACATAAAAGAACTATAGCTTTTTCTAAATCGTATATTGTTGATACTCTTTACTCTTTTAATCACTAAAGTAGATATATCCTTATTGGATTTTATTATTTAATGCTTACTGAAAGTAAAAATGTTACATAGCGAAAGTAAACAGTATGTGGCTCTAATTTCCTATAGTTAAATTTTAATTTTTTTAATCTTATTAATTTTTGTTAACCCGAGAGCAAACATTCCTAGGCCAATTGTTGTGATCGCGAAGAAAAATAGAAAATTATTAAAACCGGTGTCTGCCAACGTCCCGTCATCTCCTCCAGAGCCCGGCGTTGAACCCGATGTAGAGCCTGATGGTTGTCCGCCATTATTTGATGAAGGCACAGTAGTTCCATTTGTTGGAATTATGGTTGGTGTGCCGCAACCCTCAATATTAATTGTATTGCTTAATAGAGTTACTGCTCCATCAAGGGCAAGAAGACGACCGTGAATTCGGGCTCCGGTATTGGCAGAAATTGAAAATGCTGAAAGTACGGTACCTTCCAGAAAAGAGTTCGTACCTAGAGTTGCAGAAGAACCAACTTGCCAATAAACGTTACATGAACTTGCACCATTAAGAAATACAACGTTACTATTTGCTGCTGTAATTAGGGTCGTTGACGCTTGAAAAATAAATACAGCATTTGGATCACCTTGTGTGTCGAGGGTAAGTGTTCCTGTGATACCCAAAGTTCCATTGTTGTATACCCCCGGTGTGAGAGTTGAACCGCCAAGTTCTGTGGCGACAGCCGTCGGCGAAGCTGCTCCGGCTGCTTGATTATATGCAGTGACAATATCATTTTTTGCACCTTGAGTAACGTTGTCGTCGGCATGGTTAGTTCCAGTATGAGTAATCGATCCATATCCAGTAATTGCAGGTGTTGGGAAAGTACCTATGTCGCCATTAATTGTTGTTGAACCTGAATTCGTAATTCCTGAACCTGCAAGGACAGCAAAACTATTTGCCGTTCCTAACCCAATAGGCGGTGCAGCAGAAGCGGCCGAAACAAAAAATATCGAAGTGAATATTATTATGGCAACTGAAGTTACGGTTAAAAATCTGAAATTAAAAGTTTTAGTTTTGTGATTTATTTTTCGACTATGTGTATGTAATGAATTTAACATGATAGCGCCCTTCCATACTAGGAGAGGTAGCGTCTAACCCTGTTATATCTAGACGAACCAATCGGTATATAAAGCATATCCTAGCAATATAAACAGAGCCGGTTCGGTTGTCGATCGATTTCAGTTCAAATATAAAAATTGTGTGTCGAATGATAACTCGTTTGCAATCAAAATCTATGTTGCCCCAACGAGGTCCAAGCAATTCTTATTTTGTCTTCCGAGGAATAGCGAAGAGATCTGGATTCTTTTTTGTCTACATGTTAAGCGTAAACGAAGTTTGCTTCTCTTTGATATAGAGCATATCGAATTAATACCTTCACTTCTTTTACAGTACTATTAAATTTATGTTGTAGAAAATCTAAAAGTTCATTCCAGATCAAAAGCGCACTAGTAAGTTGAACCCAAGAAATATGCGAATGCCGGAATTAGGAGAAAAGAAACGAGAAAGGATACTATCGTTTGAACAACCCGTAATTAAGGTCATTAAATCGACAGTATCCAAATGTATATTTTAGCTATTGAAGCTAGAAATCAATGCCAAACTGAAGCACCGATCATGCAATGATCCGAGCCGAGTTTACAGTTAGGTGCAAACGCTGGACTACTGGTCAAGCCGTTTGGCACCATTATGTAATCTATTTGATATTTAGGCCCGGTCCACAATAAAGCATTGTGCGTAGGTGCAACAACCGCTGATTTAAAACCCGAAGTATTCTTAGCTACTGCGGAAGGAAATTGATTAAAATCTCCATTCAAAAAAGTAATATCAGCAACGTTCCAACTACCCCCAGCACCTAGAGAAAATAGAGACCCGTAAAGTTTGTATTGTGCAAGTTGACGGCCACCGAGCGCATTATCTCTAATATAATGTTTTACCTTGTTGTCGAAAGCAATATGGGTCACACAAGTAGATATCTTTTTCCCGAGATATAAGTGTTTAACACAGACCAAACCTTGAGCATCTTTTCCATAGGTACTAGCAGGGTTGCGCTGATCTTTAAATACATGTTTTTGGGCCGTTATAAGCTTTCCTCTATAAATTACACCCATTCCGACTCTCCCACCAGAAGGACAAACACTGTAGTCTTTAAATGGCCAAAAATAACCGGGCATTTTCATATCTTTTTTAAGTTGGTTGAAATCACTTTCGCAAATCTCTTCAAGGGTACCAGAAGACATCGAGAGATCCAAAAAAGCAAACTTAAACCAATAAAGATTAGTCTTGCTGCGTTTGCCAGTTGAAGCATCCCTACTCATCATATTCCATTGAACAGTTGAGATTTTAGTCTTATAATTACTCGTAGATTCTTTAGGCGTAGAAGCAAAACCTTGCGTGGTACTAAAAACTAATAATATTGATAACGTCAAGAGTAAACTTATCTTGAAAATTTTATTCTGCTTCATAGTAGATATTCCTTTATCTAGAAATTAATAATTAATGCCAAACTGAAGCTCCAATCATGCAATGGTCTGAACCTAGGTTACATGCAGGCTCAAACGTTGGACTACTCTGTAAATTATTAGGAACCAAAATATAATCCAATTGGTAACTCGGGCCGTTCTTACTTAGAGCATTATGAGTATTTGCAACTACTGTAGATTTATATCCACTAATTGATCCGGCAACACTATTAGGAAGTTGATTGAAATCACCATTTAAAAATATGACATCAGACTTATTATAGTTCTTGCCACCTGCCCCTATATCAAACAGAGTGCCGTATAGAGTATATTGCTTTAGTTGCTTAATACCAATCCAATTATTATTTATGCCACCTGTAACTTTCGGGAAATCCAAATGCGTAACACAAGATGTAATTTTTTTATTTAAATATGAATGTTTAACACAAATCATACCTAAAGCTCCTTTTCCATACGTCTGTGTTGGAGTTGCTTGATCTTTGAAAACATGCACTTGATGAGCTAATTCCTTACCTCTAAAAATAATACCCATTCCATAGTATTCTCCTGGAGGACAATTATGATGACGAATAATTGGAAAAAAATATCCAGGCATTCTCATGTCACTTTTAAGCTGATTAAACTCGCCAGTACAAATTTCTTGAATAGTACCAGAAGACATCGAGCGATCCAAAAAAGCAACCTTAAACCAATATAAATTAGTATCACTTTTTTTGTGGGTATATGGACTTAAAGACATCTTATTCCAGTCAACAGTTGAAATTTTAGTCTTAGGTGCAGTCGCTCTTGGCGTCGCAGCAAAACCTTGAGCTGTGCTGAAAACCATCACTATCGTTAACATCAATAGCAAGTTCATTTTGAAAATTTTATTCTGTTTCATAGTAGATATTCCTTTATCTAATAATTAACCGAAAACTAAAAAATTAACGGGGGCTTAATTTATTTTTTATTTATTATATAATGCACTATTGGAAATGAGCAAAGAGCAATCACTTCATTATTTTTTATGAATAATATCCTTTCTAACTTTAGTAAGCAAGAATCAGTGCCAGACTGAAGCACCAATCATGCAATGGTCAGAACCAAGGTTGCAGACAGGCTTAAAGGCTGGACCACTCTTCGAATCATTAGGAACCAAAATATAATCCAATTGATATTTAGGACCAGTCCATA